>DWXY01000086.1 GCA_019118935.1 Candidatus Oscillibacter pullicola | reverse complement strand
TTGGCGCATCCTATAATATCCATTAAACAAACGCTGAAATTCCCGATCTTTAGATACATCCGTCTGACATAGACGAGACATAATAGAACAATACTTCTGAATGCCTATTCTTATTTTTTCCATAGATGTATCCATAAAGACCCAACTTTCACCGAGGTGACAGCACCTAAATCTCGCATGTCTACCAATTCCATCACAGGCGCATATTTCATTTGAACATGGGGCGCTGACAGGTCCACACCCGTGCGGCGGCCGCCGCTCATTTCGTATAGCATACACAAAAGTAGGAAAAAAGTCAAGGGCGGCCTCCTCCCCTTCTCTGCTTCCAGGCTTCCCTTCGATGACCGGCAGGAGGCCGCCGGCCGTCCCGCCGCGCTTGTCTAGCCCTTCCAGACGGTGCGATGTGTAAAAAGATTGAAATTAGGGTTGACAAACCACAGGGCAGGACGTATAATCTTCCATGAAGTTAGCGAGAGCTAATTTTCTTTTCACCGACAAGTTAGCACTTGGTAATCAAAATGCCGGTCGCTTGGCTTGATCAAATCGTGAACGGTGGTATCAGGCATGAAGTTAACAGATGCAGTAGAGGGTCAGGAATACGTCATCCGCCAAATCGACACCGACGATGAGGAGATGAACGCTTTTTTGTTCTCTCTGGGCTGCTACAGCGGTGAGAAAATCACAGTGATTTCTCACATTAAGGGAGGCTGTATTGTCGCCATCAAGGACGCGAGGTACAACTTTGACCAGCAACTGGCCGACGCGATCATCGTCTAAGCAGCAGGGCAGCTTCGCGCTGCCCTTTTCCCGGCGCATCAGTTAGCAAGAGCTAATTTATCGAAATCGGATGGGTGCATCCGAGAGGGAGTCAAATCAGCAAAACATCCATCAAGGGAGGAATCTTACATGAGAATTGCTCTGACCGGCAATCCAAACTCCGGTAAGACCACCATGTACAACGCCCTCACCGGCCGGAATGAACGGGTCGGCAACTGGGCGGGCGTCACGGTGGAGAAAAAGGAACACCCCATCAAGAAGGCCTACTACGGCGGCGAGGAGCAGCTCATCGCCGTGGACCTGCCCGGCGCCTACTCTATGTCCCCCTTCACCAGCGAGGAGAGCATCACCAGCTCCTATGTGAAGAAGGAACATCCGGATGTGATCATCAACATCGTGGACGCCACTAACCTGAGCCGCAGCCTGTTTTTCACCACCCAGCTGCTGGAGCTGGGCATCCCCGTGGTGGTGGCGCTGAACAAGAGCGACATCAACGAGAAGAAAGAGACTAAAATCGACGTGGAGGCCCTGTCCGCCAAGCTGGGCTGCCCGGTGATCCAGACGGTCTCCACCTCCAACGAGGGGCTGAAAGCTGTGGTGGAGGCCGCGGCGGCCCAGGCGGGCCGGGTGCAGGAGGCCCCCTACCGGGAGGGTGACATCGACCTGACGGACAAGAAGGTGGTGGAGACCGCCGACCGGAAGCGCTTTGATTTCGTCAACGGGATTGTGGCCCAGGTGGAAAAGCGGAAGGTGTTCACCAAGGACAAGAACAGCGGCGACTCCATCGACGCCGTTCTCACCAAGCCCTGGCTGGGCATCCCCATCTTCGCCGTGGTCATGTTCCTGGTGTTCCAGATCTCCCAGGTGTGGGTAGGCCCCTACATTGCCGACGCTCTGGTAGCCCAGATCGAAAATTTCCAGGGCTGGGTGGGCGAGCTGGTGGCCGACGCCAACCCGCTGCTGTCCGCCCTGCTGGTAGACGGCATCATCGGCGGCGTGGGCGCCGTGGTAGGCTTCCTGCCCCTGGTCATGGTCATGTACTTCCTCATCGCCCTGCTGGAGGACTGTGGCTACATGTCCCGTGTGGCTGTGGTGCTGGACCCCATCTTTAAAAAGGTGGGCCTGTCCGGCAAGTCGGTGATCCCCTTTGTCATCGGCATCGGCTGCGGCATCCCCGGCGTCATGGCCTGCCGCACCATCCGCAATGAGCGGGAGCGCCGGGCCACCGCCATGCTGACCACCTTCATGCCCTGCGGCGCCAAGATCCCTGTCATCACCCTGATCGCCGGCGCGTTCTTCGACAACGCAGGCTGGGTCAGCTTCCTGATGTATGTCACCGGCATCGTCCTGATCTTCCTGGGTGCCCTGCTGGTGAACGTGGTCACCGGCTATAAGGTGCGCAAGTCCTTCTTCATCATCGAGCTGCCCGAGTACAAGCTCCCCTCCCTGTGGTTCGCCTTCAAGTCCATGTGCAGCCGGGGCTGGGCCTATATCGTGAAGGCCGCCACCATCATCCTGCTGTGCAACACCGTGGTGCAGATCATGCAGACCTTCAACTGGAGCTTCCAGGTGGCTGAGACGGCTGACTCCTCCATTCTGGCCTCCATCGCCGCCCCCTTCGCCGTCCTGCTGGTGCCCATCGTGGGCGTGCTCAGCTGGCAGCTGGCCGCCGCCGCCGTCACCGGCTTTATCGCCAAGGAGAACGTGGTGGGCACCCTGGCCGTGTGCTTTGTGGGCCTGGAGAACTTCATCAACGTGGATGAGCTGGCTATGGTGGAGGGCGCCGGCGCGGATGTGGCCGCCTACATTGCCATTACTCCGGTGGCCGCTCTGGCTTATCTGATGTTCAACCTGTACACGCCCCCCTGCTTCGCCGCCATCGGGGCCATGAACTCGGAGATGAAGAGCACCAAGTGGGTGCTGGGCGGCATCGGATTGCAGCTGTGCACCGGCTACACCGTGGCCTATCTGGTGTACACCATCGGCACGCTGATCACCGCTCCCGCCCTGCTGAATGTCAGCGCCGCCATCGGCGGCCTCATCGGCATCATCGTCATGATCTCCGTCGTCGTCACACTGGCCCGCCGCGCCAACCGGCACATCCAGGAGGAGTACCGCCTGGACGCCCCTAACACGGCCGCCACTCGGTAAACCGTCATGATTGATTTCATCGTTGCGGCCATTGTCCTGGCCATTCTCGGAGGCATCCTCCTCTACCTCTATCGGGCAAAAAAGCGGGGCGAGACCTGCATCGGCTGCCCCTATGCCAAGCAGTGCGGAGTCGGAGCCTGCGGCGGACACAGCCGCCAAGCAAAAAAACACTGAGACTGTACCGGAACGGGGATGCGCGCCTTTGGCCGCATCCCCCTCCGCACAGGGAGGAGTCTGATCCACCATGGAAAACGTCATTCTGATTGTCCTCCTGACGGCCGCCGTCGCCGTGGGGGTCTGGTACACCATACGCCACTTCAAGGGAGAAGGCGGCTGCTGCGGCGGGGGAAGCTATCGACCGCGGAAGAAAAAACTGCCCCATGTGACGGGAGAGAAGACCTTCCGGGTAGAGGGGATGCACTGCGAGCACTGCAAGGTGCGGGTGGAGGAGGCCGTCAACGACATCCACGGCGCGGCGGGCCGTGCCGACTGGAAAAAGGGCCTTCTGACAGTCCTATACTCCCAGCCGGTGGACGACGGGCAGATCAAACAGCGGGTGGAAAAGGCCGGTTACCGGATCACCGGGGTTCTGTGACCTCCGAAGACCAGCTTCCGCCCTCCCTGCCGCCGTCCACAAAGGGCAGTTGACGTTATCTTACAGAAAAGCCCCTGGAACGGTTCAGTGTGAACCGTTCCAGGGGCTTTCAGCTTCGCTCAAGGACGGGAGAGGGCGGCCTTCATGTCCGCTACATAGTCCCGGATATGGGGAACCGCCTCCCGGCCATACTGCTGGGCCAGCGTAACGATGGCGGAACCCACAATCACTCCGTCGGCCGTGTGGGCCAGGGCGGCCGCCTGGTCCGGGGTGGAGACGCCGAAGCCTACGGCACAGGGCAGGTCCGGGTTGGCCTCCTTGGCCAGGCGGACCATCCGTCCCACATCGGTGGTGATCTCCCCCCGCACGCCGGTCACCCCCAGGGAAGAGACGCAGTAGAGAAATCCCTCCGCCTCCCGGGCAATCATAGCGATGCGTCCCTCTGAGGTGGGGGCGATGAGGGAGATGAAGTCCAGGCCGTATTTCCGGCACACCGGGGCGAACTCCCCCTTCTCCTCGTAGGGCACGTCGGGGAGAATGAGCCCGTCCATGCCGGCCTCCGCCGCCGTGGAGACAAACCGCTCCGTGCCGTAGGAGAACACCACGTTGGCGTAGGTCATGAACACCATGGGGGTGGTCACATCCTTCCGCAGGCGGCGGACCATTTCAAAGATCTTGTCGGTGGTGGTCCCGGAGGCCAGTGCCCGCTGGTTGGCGGCCTGGATCACCGGCCCCTCGGCGGTGGGATCGGAGAAGGGGATGCCCAGCTCAATCAGGTCGGCACCCGCCGCTGCCATAGCCCGGACAGCCGCCTCGGTGGTCTCCAGGTCCGGGTCCCCGCAGGTGAGGAAGGGAATAAACGCCTTCCCGTGGGAAAACGCGTCTGTGATACGGCTCATTCGGAAATCTCCTCCCCTCTGTACCGGGCGATGGCGGCGCAGTCCTTGTCCCCCCGGCCGGAAATGTTGATGACGATGATCTTGTCCTTTCCCATGGCAGGGGCCAGCTTCACAGCGTGGGCCACCGCGTGGGCCGACTCGATGGCGGGAATGATGCCCTCGGTGCGGCTCAAATATTCGAAGGCATTCACCGCCTCCTCGTCGGTGACCGCCACATACTCCGCCCGCCCCGTGTCGTGGAGCATGGCGTGCTCCGGACCGATACCCGGGTAGTCCAGGCCGGCAGAGATGGAGTACACCGGAGCGATCTGGCCGAACTCATCCTGGCAGAAGTAGGACTTCATGCCGTGGAAGATACCCAGTTTTCCCGTGGCGATGGTGGCGGCGGTGTCCGGGGTGTCCACCCCCCGGCCCGCGGCCTCGCAACCGATGAGCCGCACGGAGGGGTCGTCAATGAAGTGGTAGAAGGCCCCGATGGCGTTGGAGCCGCCCCCCACGCAGGCCAGCACCGCGTCGGGGAGCCGCCCCTCCTTCTCCAGCATCTGGGCCTTGATCTCCCTGGAAATCACCGCCTGGAAGTCCCGGACTATGGTGGGGAAGGGGTGGGGCCCCATGACGGAGCCCAGGCAGTAGTGGGTGTCCGCGATACGGGTGGTCCACTCCCGGAAGGCGGCGGAGCAGGCGTCCTTCAAAGTGGCGGTGCCCGAGGTCACCGGTACCACCGTGGCCCCCAGCAGCCGCATTTTGTACACATTCAGGGCCTGGCGGCGGGTATCCTCCTCCCCCATGAACACCACGCACTCCATACCGAAGAGAGCCGCCGCCGTGGCGGTGGCCACTCCGTGCTGGCCCGCGCCCGTCTCGGCGATGAGGCGGGTCTTGCCCATCTTCCTGGCCAGCAGGGCCTGACCCAGCACGTTGTTGATTTTGTGGGCCCCGGTGTGGTTCAGGTCCTCCCGCTTCAGGTAGATCTTCGCGCCCCCCAGGTCCTCGGTCATGCGCCGGGCATAGTAGAGCCGGGAGGGCCGCCCGGCGTACTCATTCAGCAGTTCTGTGAGCTCCGCCTGGAACTCCGGGTCGTCTTTGTAGTGGTTGTAGGCCTCCTCCAGCTCGTTGACCGCATTCATCAGGGTCTCGGGGATGTACTGCCCGCCGTGGATGCCAAATCGTCCCTTGGACATGTGCTCATTCCTCTCTTGCGGCGGCCACCGCCGCCTGTATTTTGGTAAAATCCTTCAAGCCGTCCGTCTCCACCCCGCTGGACAGGTCCACCCCATAGGGGTGCAGGGTGCGGATGGCCGTGGGTAAATTCTCCGGGTCCAGCCCTCCCGCCAGCAGGTAGGGCCGTGGAAAGTGTCTCAGCAGGGACCAGTCGAAGGTCCTCCCGGTGCCCTGGCCGCTGTCCAATAAAATCCGGTCCGCCGGGAAGGCGATGGCCCGCTCCAGATCGGCGGGTTCGTGGACCTGAAAGGCCTTCCAGATCTCCTTTCCCGGGGCCGCCGCCCGCAGGGCGGCTGTGTAATCCTCGTCCTCGCCACCGTGGAGCTGTGCTATGGAGATGATACCACGATTCAGCAGATCTGTCACTACCTCCACCGGCTGGTCCACAAACACCCCCACGGGGACCACCGACGGGTCCAGCTCCCGCCGCAGGGCCCGGAGCTGGTCTGGGGTGACGCTGCGGCGGCTCTTGGGAAAGTTCACCACAAAGCCGCACCAGTCGGGCTTTGCTTGGTTCACATAGACCACGTCCTGGGGGCGGCTCAGGCCGCAGATCTTGATGCGGGTCATCTGGCCGCCTCCCGGAAGGCCGCCAGCATGGCTCCCTTGTCCCTGGCGCGCATGAGGGCCTCTCCGATGAGCACCCCGTCCGCCCCCATGGAGCGCACCGCCGATATGTCCTCGGGCCGATGGACGCCGCTCTCCGCCACATACAGCACCCCGGGAGGAATCTGGTCCCGCAGCCGGGCGGCGTTGTC
>DWXY01000085.1 GCA_019118935.1 Candidatus Oscillibacter pullicola | reverse complement strand
CATATCAAGGCTTGTCCAACCTTGCTACGGCGTTTTAGGTGTAATTATAGGGGGTGTTTAATTGTCTTTAATGTGCTGAAAGCCGCATGGTTACGGCATTTTCCTTGTTGTGCATATATTGACGGGGCAGTTGGTCCTGTTGGTGCTGATGATCTTCTGGGGCAGCGAGGACTATACCCGGCTCATCCGCCTCAACTGGGAGCTGGACCTTCCTGCCAGTGAGAGTTGCCTGTATGAAACCGACAGCGGCGCCAGCTTCGGCGGGGACGGAGAGCGGTATCATGTCCTGGCATACGTGGATGACAGCGGGCTGGAGGAAGCGCTGGAGCGGGAGGCGGAGCCCCTTGCCCCGGCGGAGGAGGCGGTGACTGCCATTCTGGACGGCCTGTCCGTCCCGGCGGACCAGCGGCCCGATTTTTCGGACTGCCGCAGCTTCACGGCGGCGCACCCAACGGATGACCGCAACCGGCTGTACCTGCTGGTGAACAGCGCAGGTACCCGGCTGTATGTGGTGGAGTGCTTTTTTTGAGCAGAAAAACAGCGGCGGCCATGGGAACCCATGGCCGCCGCTTGGCGGTTTCGCTTATTCCTCATCTCGGCTGTGGCCGCAATAGGGACAGACCGGCTGTGCTGCCGGAAACCATTTGCCGCACCAGGGACAGGGCCGATCACGCCGGGTCCCGCACAGGGGGCAAAAGGCATCGTCACGGGGGTGCTCCTTGCCGCAGACCGGGCATCTGACCAGCTCCCCCGTACCGGGGACGTAGAAGGCGGCGGTGTCCACCTCTGTGGGTTCCGGCTCTACCGGCACATGCTTTTTCGGCTGAGGGACAAAGTTGGTGCGGAAAAAGGCCAGTCTTCCGCAGGCGGGGCAGCTGTATATATCCACCTCAACCCAGTCGGTGACGGAGGCAAAAAGGCCCGTCATGGCCAGGCGCCTGCCCTCCTGCCAGAGGTCCATCTGTCCCCCGCACTGGGGACAACCCACCGGCGTGTTCGCCTTCATCTCCCGCACCTCCGCTTTCTTATACCCGCAGGCTCTCCGGATAGGCGCCGCTGTCGTGGAGCTTGCGGAGCTCCTCCGCCACGATCTCCCGGTCCTCGTGGTAGGTCATGCCGAACCACTTGTCCGCGGAGTGAAGGACGGATACCTCCAGCGCGCCCTTTTGCAGCTGATCCCCCACCATCACCGGCAGCAGGCACTCGGCCTTGATATTTTCCCCGGCCTCCGTGCGGAGGAAGTTTTCAAAGTACTCCCGCAGGGCGGGGAAGATGCTGGGGGCAAACCCCCAGAAGTTCATGGACACCACCGTCTCCGGGGACAGGTCCATGCCCTCCGCCAGGTCCCGCAGCGTTCCGTCGGGATACAGCTGGATCTTCAGCGCCTCCCGGACGGAGCGGAGCTTTCCGTCCTCCACCGCGCACACGCCCCGGGACACCGTGCCGTGGAGGCTGGCGGTGTTCTTCAGCAGATATCCCACCATGGTGGCCTTCCCGTCCTCCGGCAGCTTCACCAGCTCGTCATAGATGGTGCGGTAGGCGTCGATGCCGTAATAGTCGTCGGCGTTGATCACGCAGAAGGGCTCGTGCACTACATCCGCCGCGCACAGCAGGGCGTGGACCGTGCCGAAGGGCTTGGTCCGCTCCGGCGGAATCCGGTAGAAGTCCGGCACGGAGGTAAAGTCCTGAAAGACATAGGCCACCTCCACCGGCGTGCCGTCCAGTGCGGTCTTCTTCGCCAGATAATCCCCGCACAGGCGGCGCATCATCTCCTCCATCTCCGGCTTGATGATGAACACCACCTTGTTGAACCCCGCCCGGAGGGCGTCGTAGATGGAGTACTCCATCAGGATCTCGTTGTGGGGCCCGATGCCGTCCACCTGCTTGCTGCCGCCGTAGCGGGACCCCAGGCCCGCCGCCATGATGACCAGTGAGACTTTCATTCGTTTCTCTCCTAAATGATGTTGTGAATTTGCGCCTTGTTGCGCAACCATACGCTGTTCTTTTACCATACCCTATTTCCCGGATTTTTGCAACTGCTCTTGACTTTTTTCCGGCGGCGTTTATAATATGAGAACGATAATCATTTTCAGTTTTAGGAGGCATCCTCATGCCATACAGCACGAAACAGCACCAGGCGGTGCTCCGCTGCCTGGAGGCCCGGGGCGAGACCGCCTGCACCGCCGCGGAGTTGGCGGAGGACCTGCGCCGGGAGGGCTGCCCGGTGGGCCTGGCCACCATCTACCGCCAGCTGGAGAAGCTGGAGGCCGCCGGGGCGGTCCACAAGGTCAACACCGAGGAGGGCGCCCTGTACCAGTACTGCGGTCGCCAGTCCCAGGGCCACCGGGACTGCTTTCTCCTGAAGTGTGAGCGCTGCGGCCGCATCCGCCATGTGGACTGCACCCACCTGCAGGACCTGTACGACCACCTGGAGCGGGAGCACCACTTCCGCATCGACCCCCGGGGGACACTGTTCTCCGGGGTGTGCGACGTCTGCGCCGGAGAGGAGGACCGCCATGGAGCCCAATGAGCTGATCGTCTGCCGGGACGTGTCCCTGGGGTATGAGGGGCAGAGCGTCCTGGCCCACCTGGATCTCACCATCCGGGCGGGGGACTACCTGTGCATCGTGGGGGACAACGGCTCCGGCAAGTCCACCCTGCTGCGGGGCCTGCTGGGGCTCCTCTCCCCCCAATCCGGAGAGATTCTCCGGGCACCGGAGCTGCGGCAGGGGGCCGTAGGCTATCTGCCCCAGCAGACCCGGGCCCAGCGGGACTTCCCCGCCACGGTGTATGAGGTGGTCCTCTCCGGCTGCCTGAACCAGAAGGGGCTGCGGTTCTTCTACACCGCCGCCCAGAAGTCCGCGGCATTGATGAACATGGGCAAGCTGGGGATTCTGGAGCTGAAGGACCAGAGCTACCGGGATCTCTCCGGCGGGCAGCAGCAGCGGGTGCTGCTGGCCCGGGCCCTGTGCGCCGCCCGCAGCCTGCTGATCCTGGACGAGCCCATCACCGGCCTGGACCCCGCCGCGGCCCAGGATCTGTACAAGACCCTCTCCTACCTGAACCGGAAGGAGGGCATGGCGGTGGTGATGGTGACCCACGATCTGAGGGCCGCCCTGCGCAGCGCCCGGACGGTGCTGCACATCGGCCGCAGCAGCTACTTTTTGGGCACAGTCAAAGACTATCTGGCCTCCCCCCAGGGGCGGCGGTTCCGGGAGGTGGAGGAATGAGCCTGACACTGATGCTGACCTATCCCTTTATGCAGCGGGCCCTGATCGCCGGGACGCTGGTGAGCCTCTGCGCCGCGCTGCTGGGGGTCCCCCTGGTGCTGAAGCGGTACTCCATGATCGGCGACGGCCTCAGCCACGTCTCCTTCGGGGCCCTGGCCATCGCCGTGGCCCTGGGGTTCACCCCCCTCTACTTCTCCATCCCCGTGGTGATCCTGGCGGCGTTCTTCCTGCTGCGGCTGGCCACCAATCCCCGCTGGAACAGCGACGCGGCCATCGCCGTCATGAGCGCGTCGGCCCTAGCCATCGGCATCATCGTCATCTCCCGGACCAGCGGCATGACCACGGATGTGGACAACTACATGTTCGGCAGCGTCCTGGCCATGACGTGGGCGGATGTGGCCCTGTCTGCGGTGCTGTCCCTTGCGGTGCTGGCCCTGTTCGTGCTGTTCTACCACAAGCTCTTCGCCGTGACGTTCGACGAGAGCTTCTCCCGGGCCACGGGGCTGCGGGTGGACTGGTACAACACCCTGCTGGCCATCCTCACCGCCCTGACCATCGTGCTGGGGATGCGGATGATGGGCGCCATGCTGATCTCCTCCCTGGTGATCTTCCCGGCGCTGACGGCCATGCGGCTGTTCAAGAGCTTCCGGGGCGTGGTGGTGTGCGCCGCCTTCACGTCGGTGTGCTGCTTCTGCGCGGGGCTCATGGCCTCCTGGTCGCTGTCCACGCCGGTGGGCGCCTCCGTGGTGGTGGCAAATCTCACGCTGTTTCTGCTCTCCTGTGCTGCCGGCTGGCTGCGCAGGCGCTGAAAACCGCCGGATCTGCGGCTGTGCCGTATATCCGGCGGATTTTTTTGTACAATATTAGAAAAGAATCTGGCAGAAAAGGCTTGCGCTTTTCCAGTATCTGTGCTATGATGCGTATGTTAGAAGAGTAAGGTATGTGGAGTGGGCTGCGGGGTCCGCTCTTTTTCTTGGCCTTTTTCGGTCAGGCAAACTCTGCTCAAACTTCCAAAAGAAGGGAGTCCTTCCATGAAAAAGATCACGGAACTGACCGCGGAACTGGCCGCCCCCGCCATCGCGGAACAGGGCTGCACCCTCTGGGACGTGGAGTACGTCAAGGAGGCCGGCACCTGGTATCTGCGCATCCTGCTGGACAAGGAGGGCGGCGTGGACATTCTGGACTGTGAGGAGATCTCCCGGAAGGTCAGCGACCTGCTGGACGAGGCCGACCCCATCGAGGGCAGCTACACGCTGGAGGTGGGCTCCGCCGGTGCCGAGCGGGCGCTGAAGCGGCCCTCCGACTTTCAGCGGTTCCTGGGCAGCCCCGTGCTGGTGAAGCTGTACCGGGCCCGGGAGGGCCGGAAGGAGTTTGCCGGCTATCTGAAGGGCTATGACGAGGCCACCGGCGATGTCACCGTCACCGTGGGCAGCCAGGATCTGGTCTTTCCCAAGAAGGAGACTGCCCTGGTCCGCCTGCGGGTGGAATTTTAACCAATCACCGTCCCGACAAGACGTATTTTATCAACAAGGAGAATCAGCGACATGAAAGGCAAAAAGCAGAAGGAGCCCGTGGGCTTCAATCCCGCGGAAATCTTCGCGGCACTGGCTCTGCTGGAGAAGGAGCGGGGCATCCCCCAGTCCTTCATGATGGAGAAGATTGTCCAGGCCCTCACCACCGCCTACAAGCGGGACCACGCAGATGTGGAGAACGTCATCGTGGATGTGGACGAGGCACACCAGAACCTGAAGATGTTCGTCCAGAAGAACGTGGTGGAGGAAGAGGACTACGTGGACCCCGCCAACGAGATGCCCATTGAGGAGGCCAAGAAGCTCTCCGCCAAGTACGAGGTGGGCGACATCGTGAACATCCCCGTGGACACGGTGGAGTTCGGCCGCATCGCAGCGGGCAACGGCAAGCAGGTCATCATCCAGGGCCTGCGGGAGGCCGAGCGGGGCCAGGTGTACGACGAGTTCAACTCCAAGCAGCATGAGATCCTCACCGGCGTGGTCACCCGCGTGGATCCCCGCAACGGCAACGTGTCCCTGCGGATCGGCACCGGCACCGACTCCACCGAGGCGCTGCTGATGGCCGGTGAGCAGGTCCCCGGCGAGGAGCTGACCGAGGGCATGCACGTGAAGGTCTACGTGGTGGAGGTCCGCCGGTCCACGAGAGGCCCCCAGGTGCTGATCTCCCGGACCCATCCGGGCCTGGTGAAGCGTCTGTTCGAGCTGGAGGTCCCCGAGATCTACGACGGCACCGTGGAGGTGAAGTCCATCGCCCGGGAGGCCGGCAGCCGCACCAAGATGGCCGTGTGGTCCAACGACGAGAACGTGGATCCCATCGGCGCCTGCGTGGGCCCCAAGGGCCAGCGTGTGGGCAGCATCGTGGAGGAGCTGCGGGGCGAGAAGATCGACATCGTCAAGTACAGCGAGGACCCGGCCCAGTTCATCGCCGCCGCCCTGGCGCCCGCCGACGTGGTGGACGTGTGGATGGCGGACGAGGGCAAGGCCTGCCGCGTCATCGTGCCGGACGACCAGCTGTCCCTGGCCATCGGCAAGGAGGGCCAGAACGCCCGTCTGGCGGCCCGGCTCACCGGCTACAAGATCGACATCAAGCCGGAGAGCTATCACGACGAGGAAGAGCTCCCCGCCGGGGACGCCCCGGAGGCCGAGGCCGCGGACACGGCGGAAGAGCCCGGCGTGGCGGAAGAGCCCGCTGTGGAGCCCGCGGACGCGGAGTAAGATCAGTTTATCAGAAAGGCGGCCTGTGAGATGCCGAAAGTGAAGAAGATTCCCCAGCGGCAGTGCGTGGGCTGCCGGGAAATGAAGGATAAGAAGTCCCTGCTGCGGGTGGTCAAGGCCCCGGACGGCACCGTGTCCCTGGACTTCGGCGGCAAGAAGCCCGGACGGGGCGCCTATGTGTGCCACGACGTGGCCTGCCTGCAGAAGGCCCGGAAGACCCGGGCCCTGGAACGGGCCTTTGACACCGCCATCCCGCCTGAGGTCTACGACGCCATGGAGGCAGAACTGCGAGGTGCGGATGGACCGGCTTAACATTCTGTCCCTGCTGGGCCTCAGCCTGCGGGGCGGGCGGCTGGCCGTGGGCGAGGAGCCGGTGGAGGCCGTGGCCCGTGCCCGGGACGCCCGGGTGCTGCTGCTGGCCGCCGACGCGGCGGAGGGCACCCGCCGCCGGTGCGAGCACTTCGCCCGGGCCGGCGACTGCCTGTGGCTCCAGATCCCCTTCACCAAGGCGGAGCTGGGCCGGGCCCTGGGCCGGACCTCCGTGGCCATCGCCGCGGTGACGGACGTGGGACTGGCCGCCGCCCTGCTGCACCGGCTGGCGGAACTGGACCCGGAGCAGTACGCCGACGCGGCGGACCGGATGGACGTGAAGGCCCGCCGGGCCGCGGAGCGCCGGGCGGAGCAGGCGGCCCATGAGAAGAATCTCCGCCAGGGCAAGCGCCGCCGGAAGGCGCCGCCTGCCCCGAAGGCCAAACCTCCGGTGGAAACACCACCGGAGCGCGCGCCGGACGGGAACCGCCCCCGCGGCGCAAAGCCATACCGATCCCGTCCCCCCAGGGACGCTCGCCCCAAGCCGAAGGCACAGGCGCGGCCATACGCCAACAGCCGCCCGGTGAAAAAGGGCAAAGGCTCCTTCCGCAAGAAGAAGGAAGGCTGACGGACCGCGCCGCCGCGGCACGTGTCCGCGGCAGCCATTTGAAAAAATTTCCCAGCCCTCGGGTTGGAGCAGAACGAGGTGTTTCTATTGGGTATTGAGAAATACAGAGTCCATGAGGTGGCGAAGGATTTCGGCCTTCCCACCAAGACCATCACGGAGATCCTGACGAAATACGCCGAGACTCCCAAAAACCACATGCAGGCGCTGACAGATCAGGAGCTCTCTCTGATCTTTGAATACCTGACGCAGCACAATCCGGTCTCCAGCATCCAGGTGATCTTCGCCGACACCTACAAGGAGGAGCCCGCCAAGGAGCCGGCCGCCAAAAAGGCAGAGCCCGCCGGCAAGGCCGCCGCGCCCGCCCAGGGCCAGCAGGCCAGGCAGCCCGCGCCCGGCCAGAGCACGCAGAACGGACAGGGCGGCCGGCAGCAGCCCCAGCAGCAGAACGCCGCCGCCAAGCCGGCGGTGCAGCAGCCGGTTTCCCGGGTGCCCCAGCGGAAGATCGTGGACACCCGCAAGGGCGGCGATGTGAACCTGGCCAAGTATGACGAGCGGCTGGAGGACCTGGGCGGCGAGCGGGGCGCCCGGATGCAGCGGCAGCAGCGCAGCGGCAAGGAGAAGATCCGCACCAACAACCAGCGCCGGGGCGGCATGACCTTCTCCAACAAGCGCAAGCAGGACGAGGCGGAGCGGATGCGCCGTCTCCAGCTGGAGATCGCCAAAAAGGCCCCTGTGAAGGTCATGATCCCCGACGAGATCTCCGTGGGCGAGCTGGCCAGCCGCATGAAGAAGACCGGCGCAGAGGTGGTCAAGTGCCTGATGAAGAACGGCGTCATGGCGTCCCTCAGCCAGATCATCGACTTCGACACCGCCGCCATCATCGCCGAGGAGATGGGCTGCAAGGTGGAGAAGGAGGTTGTCGTCACCATCGAGGAGCGGCTGATCGACGACCATGAGGACAAGGCGGAGGATCTGGTGCCCCGGGCTCCCGTGGTGGTGGTCATGGGCCACGTGGACCACGGCAAGACCTCCCTGCTGGACACCATCCGCCACACCTCCGTGGCGGCCGGAGAGGCCGGCGGCATCACCCAGCACATCGGCGCCTATCAGGTGCAGGTGAACGGCAAGCCCATCACCTTCCTGGACACGCCGGGCCATGAGGCGTTCACCTCCATGCGGGCCCGCGGCGCCATGATCACGGATATCGCCATCCTGGTGGTGGCGGCGGACGACGGCATCATGCCCCAGACCGTGGAGTCCATCAACCACGCCAAGGCCGCCAATATCCCCATCATCGTGGCCATCAACAAGATCGACAAGGAGAACGCCAACCCGGACCGGGTGCTCCAGCAGCTGACGGAGTACGGCCTGGTGCCCGAGGACTGGGGCGGCGACACCATCTGCTGCAAGATCTCCGCCAAGCAGAAGATCGGCATTGAGAACCTGCTGGAAATGGTGACCCTCACCGCTGAGATGGCGGAGCTGAAGGCCAACCCCAACCGGTCCGCCAAGGGCACCGTCATCGAGGCCCGGCTGGACAAGGGCCGGGGTCCTGTGGCCACTCTGCTGGTGCAGAACGGCACGCTGAAGCAGGGCGACATCATCATCGCCGGCACCGCCGTAGGCCGTGTCCGGACCATGATGGACTACAAGGGCGCCCGCCTCACCCAGGCCGGTCCCTCCGTGCCTGTGGAAATCGCGGGCCTCTCCGAGGCGCCCTCCGCCGGCAGCCCCTTCTTCGCCGTGGCCGACGAGCGCATGGCCCGGGAGCTGGTGGAGCAGCGCAAGGCCGAGGAGAAAGCCAAGGCCGCCGCGCCGGTGCAGAAGGTCTCTCTGGAGAACCTGTTCGACCAGATCCAGGCCGGCGAGCGCAAGGAGCTGGCCCTGATCGTCAAGGCCGATGTCCAGGGCAGTGTGGAGGCGGTGAAGGCCTCTCTGGAAAAGCTGTCCAACGACGAGGTGACCGTCCGTGTCATTCACGGCGGCGTGGGCGCCATCAACGAGTCCGACGTGATGCTGGCCGCCTCCTCCGGCGCCATTATCGTGGGCTTCAACGTCCGGCCGGACGCCGCCGCCCGGGACGGCGCGGCACGCCAGAACGTGGATATGCGGATGTACCGCGTCATCTATGACTGCATCGACGAGATCGAGGCCGCCATGAAGGGCATGCTGGCCCCCAAGTACCGGGAAGTGGTGCTGGGCCACGCGGAGGTCCGCCAGACCTACAAGGTCTCCAGCGTGGGCACCGTGGCCGGCTGCTACGTTCAGGACGGCAAGATCGTCCGCAGCTGCTCCGTCCGGGTGGTCCGGGACGGCATCGTGATCCACGAGGGCGCGCTGGCCTCCCTGAAGCGGTTCAAGGACGACGCCCGGGAGGTGGCCGAGAACTACGAGTGCGGCCTGACCGTGGAGAAGTTTAACGACATCAAAGAGGGCGATATCATCGAAGCCTTCACCATGGAGGAGATTCCTCGGTAAGGTCTCTGCGGGACAATTTCATTTCTACGCACAATAGGGGCGGCGACTTCGTCGCCGCCCCTGGTTATTATGGGCT
>DWXY01000002.1 GCA_019118935.1 Candidatus Oscillibacter pullicola | reverse complement strand
ACGTATCCCCAGCATGACCCCTACTTTTTGTACATGCCTCTAAGCATTCCGGGAATGTGACCGCAAACGTGATTCCCGCTTGCTGTTTTTGACCCCACTTTTGATACACCGAAAAAACCTGTAACTGCCCGCACTGCGGGCAGATGTGACCGGCCGGAGGCGCCACCGGCGACCCCGGCGTTTATCCTGCTTTTTCTTTCGTCCCCCAGTTCACTTCCAGAAACATGGAAATCCGCCGACAAAAGTGGGGCCAATCGTTGTGGGAAAATCTCATGTCATCTTGCCATTTGAAGAGGAAGGAAAAGGCAGGTGTAGGGGTGTCTTGACCTTTCGCCGCACAGTCCCGGCAAGGGCCGGAGACGGGGTCTCGTGGGCAACGGATGCCACCCCGGCCCCATTCGCCCGACACAGCGGCTCACACGGCCAAACAGGGGCGGAGTTGTTGGAGGGATCAATGACAGAGAAAAAATGGCTTTTTCTTTGTCACCGGCATATCAAAATCCAGCAGGCCGCAGAGTCTATGGCCGGACAGCGCCCGGTTTCTTTCCCTGCCCTTTAGCCCTCGGGCCGCCTAAAGTGGGTCCGGGCTTCTGCCCGGAACTGCGGCTGGCGTATAGCCGGACGCGATGCTTGCCCCCATCTGGGGAAGAAAATTTCGTTTTAGTAGAAACGACTCTGTGGTGCCCGTCTTATCTCGCTTTCACCGGCATCCGTATTTCACATCGGAACGGTGTCCCACCGCTGAAGTCTGCTCTCCCCCCGTGGGCGGCGGCGATCTGGTGCACCAGTTTCAGCCCTGTGCCGTGGCCGGCCCCGCCGTCTGCTTCCAACTGACGGGACGAATCGTGCTGCAATGGGACGCTTTCCGCCGTGCCACCCTCTACGAAAATGACAACTTCTTTGCCCTCGGCCCTGGCACCCAAACGGATGGAGCAGCCGGGCGTATTGTGCCGCACACAGTTGGTGAGCAGGTTGTTTACCGCTCGGCGGAGCAGGAACGGGTCAGCATCAATTTGGGGCAGAGGTTTCGCCGGAAGATCCATCTCGAAGTCAAACCCATCCCCCAGGCCGCCGTTCAGGAAATCGGCGGCGGTCTGTCGGAGGAACGCCTCGATCTGGAGGGGCTCCTTCCGCAAAGCCTGCATGGCGCAGTCCAGACGCATGGTGAGATTCAGGTCGTTCACCAGATCCCGGATGGCCTGGCTCTGGGCGCGGATGATCCCTGCCTGGCGCCTCCGCTCCGGGGGCAGGTCGGCGGCCCCCTCCATCTGGGCGGCATAGCCCATGACCATGGAGAGAGGGGTGCGGATGTCGTGGGACACGCCGTTGATCCAGTCAGACCGGGCGGCGTCCCGCACCTGCTGGGCCTGCCGGAACCACCGGCGCACCACAAAATAGGCCAGGAGCAGCACACACCCCAGAGCCAGCAGGAAAATGCCGCCGATCCACAGGGGCGCGTCGTGCAGCAGTTGGGACGCCGTGGAGATGTCGTGCTTCCACACGCTCCCTTTGGGGGACCCCACCACCAGCAAGCCGTCGTCCCGGATGCGGCACTGTACCGGGTAGTCCCGGAGATACCACCGGGTAAACGAGGCCACGTCCGTGAGGGAATACTGCTCCGGCACATCGGTGGGCTTGCGGAAAGACCAGATCACCTGCCCGTCCTCGCTGATCAGGATAGCCCAGCGGTCGTCCCCCAGAAGATCCTCTCCGGAAAATTCATAGTCTGTACCGTTCCAGGTCAGGGTGGAAGAGACACTGGACACCGAAACGTCCCAGCTCCGGCCGCCGTCGGAATGGTAGAAGACGAAGGCCAGAATGCCCGCCATGGTGATGACGGCGATCAGCGCCGCCGAGGCGGTCACCAGGATGGCACCCTTGAGCAGACTCCGCAGGTTCATCTCGTCCCCTCCCGCACCAGCCGGTAGCCCAAGCCACGCACCGTCAGCAGGTACTTGGGGTGGGAGGGGTCCGCCTCGATCTTCTCCCGCAATCGGCGGATGTGGACCATCAGGGTGTTCTCATAGCCCACCAGCGGTCCGTCCCAGAGAGTATCGCACAATGCGTCGATGGTAACGATGTTGCCCCGGGCCTCCCAAAGTTTCTTCAGCAGGGCGAACTCCTTGGCCGTGAGGGCGGTCTCCCCGCCGTTCCGGCGGACGATGCCCTTGCCCCAATCGATCTCCGCGTCCCCCAGCCGTACCGTGTCTGGCGCTTCCCGGTAGACCCGTCGGAGGACTGAGCGCAGGCGGAGCAGCAGCTCCTGGGGCAGGAAGGGCTTGGTGATGTAGTCGTCCGCCCCCAGGCCAAGTCCCCGGAGCCGGTCCTCATCCTCGTCCCGGGCAGAGAGGAACAGAACCGGCACGTCCCGGCTCTCCCGCAGCTGCCCGAACAGGGAAAATCCGTCCCCGTCTGGGAGATTCACGTCCAGCAGCACCGCGTCCGGGTTTCCGGCCTGGAAGCGCTCCAGGGTCTGGGCGCAGGAGAGAGCGGCGTCCGTCTCATATCCCGCCTGGGTCAGGATCTCCTTTACCATGTTCTGCAATTCGTGCTCGTCATCCACGATCAAAATGCGATAGGCCATATCGGGCCTCCTTTTTCGTTCTTCCCTCATTATAGCAAATCCTGTCCATCCGTCCAGACCTCCATGCAAAAGTAAGGTAAACGTAAGGTGGGCTTCATGGGGATGTAAGGCAGGGGTACTATCCTTGGGAGCGTAAGGAGGTCTTGCCATGAACATCATCGAGACACACGACCTGTGCAAACAGTATGGAAACGTCCTGCGGGTGGCCCACCTGGACCTGGATGTGCCCGAGGGCAGCGTCTACGGCTTCCTGGGCCCCAACGGGGCAGGAAAGTCCACCACGCTGAAAATGATCCTTGGACTGGTGCGCCCCACGGCGGGCAGCATCCGGGTGCTGGGAAAGAGCATGGACAGCAAAAACCGTCTGGCCGTGCTCCGGCAGGTGGGGAGCCTCATCGAGAGCCCCAGCTACTACGGCCACCTCACGGGGGAGGAAAACCTGCGGATTGTCCAGACCCTCCGGGGCGTGCCGGAGAAGAACATCCGGGAGGTGCTGCAGATTGTCCGCCTGGACGGGCAGCGTGGCAAAAAAGTGGCCCATTACTCCCTGGGCATGAAGCAGCGGTTGGGACTGGCGGCGGCCCTGCTGGGCTTTCCCAGACTGCTGATTCTGGACGAGCCCACCAACGGCCTGGACCCGGCGGGCATCCAGGAGATGCGGGAGCTGATCTGCTCCCTGCCGGAGCGGTTCGGCATGACGGTGGTGGTGTCCAGCCATCTGCTCAGTGAGATCGACCAGATGGCGGACCATGTAGCCATCATCCGGGAGGGGGAACTGGTGTTCCAGGACACCCTGGAGGCCCTCCACGGCCGCAGCCGCCACCACCTGGCCCTGCGGACCACCAACAACGCCGTGGCCCGGAGCCTGCTGGCCCAGCGGGACATCCGCTGCACGGAGGAGGAGGGATACCTGATCCTCCCCATCCTCTCCGACGAGATCGCCGCCCAGCTCACCCGATTCCTGGCGGAGAACCGCCTGGGCGTGGTCCGGCTGGAGGAGCGGCAGAAGAGTTTGGAGGACATCTTCCTGGAGCTGACGGGAAAGGCGGTGAGCCTGTGAAGCTGCTGGGACTGGAATTCTACAAGTGCCGCCGGCGGAAGATCCTGCTGGTGTGCGCTGCCGTGCTGGCGGCGGAGTTGGTGTGGATCGTCTCCACCTTCGCCCGCCAGGATGCCGGGGACCTTCTCCAGGGCTGGATGCTGCTGCTGTATGACCTGGCCATGGTGGACGCCATCATCATGCCCATCAGCGTGGCCACCATCGCCAGCCGGAACTGCGAGCTGGAGCACAAGGGAACGACTCTGAAGCTGCTGGAGACCATGGCGTCGCCGGGAGCCCTCTACAGCGCAAAGCTGGCCTGGGGTGCTCTGGTGCTGGCGGCGCTGCTTCTGGTCCGCTGGGCGGTCTTTGCCGGGGTGGGCGTCCTGTGGCGGTTTTCGGGGGAGGTCCCATGGCTCAGAATGGGGCTGTTCACCCTGATCTCCTGGGCGGTGTCCATGATGGTCTACGCCCTGCAGCAGGGGCTGTCCCTCCGCTTTCCCAACCAGGCGGTGGCCCTGGTGTGCGGGATCTCCGGGAGCTTCCTCGGGATCTTATCGCTCCTGTTCCCGCCGGCCCTGACCCGGTGCATTCCCTGGGGCTACTATGGCCTGCTGTCCCTGGTGGGGATGAACTGGGACCCGGAGACCCGGTTCACCTGGTTCTTTTGGGAGTGGCCCCAGCCCATGGACCTGGTGCTGCTGTGCCTGTGGGCGGCGGCATTTCTGATCGCGGGCCGGACGCTGTTCGTCCGGAAGGAGGTGTGAGGGATGCTGCTGCGCTGTCTGAGGGCGGAGCTGGTCAAGTTCCGCCGGTCGCCGGTGTGGCTGGCCTTTGTGGTGCTGCCCATTTTTCCGGCGGTCCTTGGCACCATGAACTATCTGGGAAACCTGGGGCTGCTGCAAAGCGAGTGGTACAGCCTGTGGAGCCAGCACACGCTGTTCTCCTCCATGTTCTTCCTGCCCGCCCTGCTGGGGGTGTTCTGCGCCTGGCAGTGGCGGCTGGAGCACACGGACCACAACTGGAACAGTTTCCTCACCGCGCCCGTGCCGGTGAGCGCCCTGTGTCTTGCCAAACTGATCTGGGCCGCGGTCATCTCCCTGCTCTCCCAGGCATGGATCGGGGTGCTCTTTGTCCTCAGCGGGAAGATCGTGGGACTCACCGGCCCCATCCCGCCGGAGCTGGCCGGATGGCTGCTGTGCGGGGCGCTGGGAGGCGTGTCGGTGTGCGCGGTGCAGCTCTATTTCAGCCTGCGGATCCGGGCCTTCGCCCCGCCGGTGGCCTTCGGCCTGGTGGGCGGCATTGCGGGGCTGATCGTCACGGCTCAGGGGTTCGGGTACGCTTTCCCCTACTCCCTGCTGTGCATCGGGATGCGGGCCAACAACCCGGAGATGGAACTGGACGTTGTTCCCTTCCTGCTTTCCACCGCGATCTATACGGTGGTGTTCACCCTCTTGGCTGTCCGTTATCTCCGGCGGCATGATGTGGCGGCAGAATAGGGAACACTTTACTCCAAATGATTCGAATAAAACTTGTAAGGCATACTTTTTTCAGACCCAGATTTTGACCCAGAACAGGAAAAATGGAGGTGGAGCGGAGAGGACCAACCTTCGGGTTTCTGGCCATTTCAGGCTCAAAAAGTCCCGGAAAGCCTTGTGCCGCAGCGGATAGAGGAACCCTCTGCAGCTCATAACCCGGAGGTCGTTGGTTCAAGTCCAGCCCCCGCAACCATAAAGGCACCGCTTTCCAGCCGGAAAGCGGTGCTTTTCTTTCACTTTTGCAACTTTTTCGGACGTCCCCATTTCCTGGACACCGAGGTGACCCAAACCGTGACCCAGACGGGTCAAAAAATCGGCCCGGAGGCGGTGTTTCCGCCTCCGGGTCCTCTTGCTTTTGGGAGAGATTTTGGGGAATTTACAACGCTGCCGTCAGGACTCTTTCCATGGCCTTGGCCGCCTCCTTCTGGGCCGCTGTCGTGACGTGGGCGTAGGTGTCCAGGGTGAAGCCTGCCGAGAAGTGTCCCAGCATCCCAGACACCGTCTTGATGTCCACCCCATTCTGAAGTGCCAGTGTTGCGAAGGTATGACGGAGATCGTGGAACCTGACCCGAGGCAATCCTGCCCGTTTCAGCACCCGATGGAGCATGTGGAGCACGCTGTCCGGCGAGATGGGCCCACCGGTGGGTGAGGGGAATACCCAGGAACTGCTGCCGACTTTTTTCTTCTGCTCTTTCAGGACGGCTATCGTGTCCTCCGCCAGCGGCAGCATCCGGTAGGCGTTCTTGGTTTTCAGCGGTGCCTCCACCACCTCGCCGTTGATCCGGGCTATTTGCCGTTTCACCCGGAGGTTTCCATGTTCGAAATCAATGTCTTCCCACTTCAGCCCCAGTAATTCACCTCTTCTTAAACCCGTGGCCAGCTCCACATAGTACATCTCGAACACACCTCTCTCTTTTGCCTCTCTAAGAAACGAGGTTAGCTGCTCCACTGGGAGAGTTTTCATCTCCCGATGTTCCAGCTTCGGCAAGGCGCAGCCCTCGGTGGGATCGGTGGCGATGATTTTCTGCTCTTTTGCCAGTTTCATCGCCGAGGCAATGATCTGGTGGATGTTCCGCACGGTC
>DWXY01000084.1 GCA_019118935.1 Candidatus Oscillibacter pullicola | reverse complement strand
AGGGAGCCGTGGCAGGTGCCCGCGGCGCCCGCCTCGGACTGCATCTCAATGACCTCCACGGGTTTTCCGAAGATGTTGGTCCTCCCCTTGGCGGACCACTCGTCCACCTTCTCCGCCATCACGGAAGAGGGGGTGATGGGGAAGATGGCCGCCACCTCTGTGAACGCGTAGGACGCGTACGCCGCCGCGGTGTTGCCATCCATTACTACTAGTTTTTTCTTAGCCATGTCTCCTGTTTTCCTTTCGATCTCACTTGGTCTGTTCTCATTGCCTCAACACCGTCCGCTGCCCTTTGCGGGGCAGCGGACGGCTCTCCAGGGAACTTACTTCATACCGGGATAGGCCCGGGCCACATAGTCGGCGATCCGGCGCACCGCCTCCTGCAGGTTTTCGTCGGAGTTGGCGAATACCAGCCGCAGATAGCCCTCGCCCATGTCGCCGAAGGCGGATCCGGGCACCGTCACCACCCCGGCGTTCTCCAGCAGCTCCTCCGCAAACGCCTGGGAGGTCTTGCCGAAGGCCTTGATGTTGGGGAAGGCGTAGAAGCTGCCCGCGGACTTCTTGCAGGTGATGCCGGGGATGGCGTTGAGTCCGTCCACCAGAATGTCCCGGCGGCGGGTGTAGTCCGCCACCATCTGATCCACGCACGCCGTGCTCTTCAGGGCCTCCACCGCCGCCGCCTGGGTGAATGTGGACACACAGGAGGCCACGCCCTCCTGCAGCTGCGCCATTTTCTTGATGTACCCCGGCTCCGGTGCCACCAGGTAGCCGATCCGCCAGCCGGTCATGGCGTAGGACTTGGAGAAGCTGTTCAGCACCATCACGCGATCCCGCATCTCGGGCACCTGGGCCATGCTGTACGGCTGGATGCCGTCGTACACGATGGCGTCATAGGGCTCGTCTGTCAGCACCCACAGGTCATGCTTCTTCACCACCTCGGCGATGGCCAGGATATCCTCCTTCGTCAGCACCGCTCCGGTGGGATTGCAGGGGGAGTTCAGCAGGATCGCCCGGGTCCGGGGCGTGACGGCCTTCTCGATATCCGCCGCCTGGATCCGGTAGTCGTATTCCTCATATGTGGGGACGGGCACCGCCCTGGCGCCGATGCTGCTGGCCTGCCCGTAGTAGTTGGGGAAGCAGGGATCCGGCACCAGAATTTCATCGCCCGGGTCCAGCAGCGTCATCATGGCCAGGAACAGTCCCTCCATGGCCCCCACGGTGATGATGACGTGGTCTTTGGTATAGCCCTCCCAGTACTGCTTCCGGTACTTGGCGGCCACCGCCTCCCGCAGCTCCGTGGTGCCGGCGTTGGGCGCGTAGTGGGTCTGCCCCTCGTCCAGGGCTCTCTTCGCCGCGTCCTTGATGTACTGGGGCGTGTCGAAGTTGGGTTCGCCCACCGTCAGCTTGATCGCCTCCGGGTACTGGGCCGCCAGATCAAACATCTTCCGGATGCCGGACGCCGGATACTGCTTCGCCCGCTGGGAAATGCGCAGTTCCTGTTCCATTGGTAACATCTCCTTTTGATCGTCTTCTCACGCGCTCACTTGGTGCACCCGCCCACAGGACGGGTACACCAAATTTGCGGCAGGTATGCGTTTACTCTCTGGACTCGTTGTTTACCCACAGCTCCGGGATGGCGTTGGACGCCGCCTCGCTGGTGGGCTCCCACTTGCCGGACTTCAGCCGGGCCAGATAATCCTTGATCAGCGCGCCGATCTGCTTGCGCATCAAGAAGCACACGATCAGGTTCAGAACGGCGCAGACGCCGAAGAAGAAGTCAAAGAGATTCCACAGCACGCTGAGGGCACCCACAGAACCAATGATGGCAAATGCACAGCCCAGGATCCGGTAGGGGATCGTCAGCTTGTCGAGCTTCAGAGCGCTCAGGCAAATCTCACCGTAGTAGACATTCACCAGGGCTGTGGTGAACGCAAAGAGGGCGATGATAATGGTGACGAAAATCGTGCCCAGCATCTGATTGCCGAGGGCAGTGCCGAATGCGGTGGCAGTCAGGGCAGCCCCCGTCTCGCCGGAAGTCCAGGCACCAGAGCACAGAACCACCAGAGCGGTCATGGTGCAGACGATGATGGTGTCCACAAACACCTCGGTGATGCCCCACAGGCCCTGCTTCACCGGGTGGTTGGCAGAAGAGGAGGAGTGGGCCAGCGGCGCCATGCCGGTACCGGCCTCATTGGAATACACACCGCGGGCCAGGCCCCAGCGGATGGCCAGCACCACGGTTGAGCCGGCAAAACCGCCAGTGGCAGCCATGGGCGTGAACGCATACTGGAAGATCATGCCGAAGATGCCGGGGATTTTTCCGGCGGACATGATCAGAATGATGATGCTGACAATGGTATAGGCCAGCGCCATAAAGGGCACTACAACCTCCGCAAAGTGGGAGAGGCTCTTGATGCCGCCGATCAGGACAACAAACATCAACACAGCAGAAATCACACCAATGATGATGGGCGGGATATCAAAGGAAGTTCTGACGGCCTCTACCACGGAGTTAATCTGCACAGCGGGAGCAAACACCATGGCGCAGCCCAGAATGATCGCCCAGATAATGCCCAGCCACTTCCAGTTCTTGCCCAGGCCCCGGCGGACATACCAGTAGAAGCCGCCGTGCCACTTGCCGGTCTCGGGATCCTGCTCCCGGTAGGCCATGCCCAGGGTGATCTCGGAGAACTTCACGATGAAGCCCATGAGGGCCACCAGCCACATCCAGAACACAGCGCCGGGGCCGCCGGTGGCAATGGCGATGGAAACGCCCGCGATATTGCCCACGCCAAGCGTGGAGGCCAGAGCTGTGCAGCAGGCCTGGAAGGGCGACACGTCGCCCTCGCCATCACCCTTCTCAAAAATTTTGCCCAGAGTGTTCTTGAGGGCGTGCCCGAACTTGGTGAACTGGAAGAACTTAAAGCGGATGGACAGGTACACGGCGACTGCGGATGTCAGGATCAGAAGCGGCCATCCCCACAGCCAGTTGGAAATCGCCATCATGATGTCGATGATAAACATATTCTACCTCCCAAATAACTTCTTGCGCTCCATTTTCGATTGGCTGAATCGTCTGTCGGGAAGCCTTTCCCCACGGCTTCCCCGGCTCCTCCTTTCCTCTTATATTCGATATGCGGCCAGCCGCATAACTTGCCTGATTCTCAAAATTCCGTATAGTGGAAGCAAATTCCTTTGGGTAGAATTGTCAAAGCTGCCGGTCTTTTCTGGACATGCGTCCAAAAAAGCGGCAGCTTTTCCGTAGAACGGGATCGTTTTCCAAAAATGCGTCAAAAACCAAAGCCGCAGCTGCGGCCTGACGCAAAACATTTCCACGGAAAATTACGGATCCTGTTTTCTTTCCTTGTGAATTATGATATAGTATAAACAAATATTTGTCAAGTTAGAATGTTTCTATATATCGACAAAAAGGAGCGGCCAATTTATGGCGAAAGAACAGGTATCCAGCATCCTCCGCGCCCTGGAGATTTTGGAGTGCTTCATGGACAACGAGACGGAATGGACGCTGAAGCGCCTGGTGGAGCAGTTGGACCTGCCCACCACCACCGTCCACCGCCAGCTCTCCACCCTCACAGACCGGGGCTATTTGGTCCAGGATCCCGTCCGCAAGAGCTACCGGGTGGGTCCACGTCTCCTGCTGCTCTCCAGCACCGTCCTCAGCCACTCCGATCTGCGCAGCACCGCCCGGCCAGAGCTGGAAAAGCTGTCCGCCACCGTGAAGGAGACCATCAACCTCAGCGTGATGCTGGACCGGGAGATCTTTTATCTGGACAAGGTGGAGACCTTTCGCTCCGTGGTGTGCAACACGAAGGTGGGCACCCGGGCCCCGGCCCACGCCACCAGCGGCGGCAAGATCATGCTGGCCTTTCACGATCCCGCTTATGTGGACGCCTACTGCCGGGACCTGCCCCAGATGCAGCGGCTGACGGACCGCACCGTCTTCTCCCCGGACCTGCTGCGGGAGCAGCTGGCCCAAGCCCGGATCAACGGCTTCGCCATTGACGACGGGGAGATCGAGCCCGGCCTGATCTGTGTGGGCGCCCCCATCTTCGGTCTGGACCAGACGGTGGTGGCGGCGGTCAGCATCGCCGGTCCCACCTTCCGCATGAAAGAGGAGCTGGACGTGATGACCCGTGCCGTGAAGGCCACTGCCGCCAATATCTCCCGCCTGATGGGCGGACGGCCGTGACGCGGCCTGTTTTCCAACTGTCAGGAGCGGGAGCCCCTAGGGGCTCCCGCTCCTGCTGTTTTTTACTTCCGCTTCCGGAACAGCCGCGGCAGTCTCCAGCCGCCGCCCTTTCCCCGCTCCGTGGCCCGCATCTGGGGGGGATGGTCCAGATAGAACTGCTGGACGGAAACCGGCGCCGCGCCGCCCCGCTCCACCCGGACAAAGCGCCCGTCCGGCAGCAGCCGCCGGGCCTTCACGTTGTCCCCCAGGAGCCGGGCCAGATAGTCGGAGAGGAAGTCCCGCGCCTCCTGACTCTCCACCGGGCAGGCGATCTCCACCCGCCGCTCCTGATTCCGGGTCATGATGTCCGCGGAGGATAAGTACATCTGCCGCAGGGTGCCCTCCCCGAAGCAGTAGATGCGGGAGTGCTCCAGAAACTGCCCCACAATGCTGGTCACGGTGATGTGGTCCGTCTTGCCCGGCACGCCGGGCACCAGGCAGCAGATGCCCCGGACGATCAGGTCCACCCGCACCCCCGCCTGGGAGGCCTCCGCCAGCTTGTCGATCAGCTCCCGCTCCGTGACGGCGTTGGTCTTCAGGATGATCCGCCCCCGGTCGCCCCGGGCGATCTCCCCGTCGATGAGCCGCAGCAGGGTCTGCTTCAGGGACACCGGCGCCACCAGCAGCTTGCCGTAGCTGCCCCGCAGGTCGCCGATCAGCATATTCTGGAAAAAGGCCACGCCGTCGGCGGCAACGGTCCGGTCCGCCGTCAGCAGGGAGAAGTCTGTGTACAGCGCCGCGGTCTTTTCGTTGTAATTGCCCGTGCCGATCTGGGTCACATAGCTGAGCCCCGTCTTCTCCTTTCGGGTGATGAGGCAGATCTTGCCGTGGCACTTGTAGCCGGCGGGTCCGTAGATCACCCGGCACCCGGCCTCCTCCAGCTCCCGGGCCCAGGTGATGTTGTTGCCCTCGTCAAAGCGGGCCCGCAGCTCCACCAGCACCGTCACGGCCTTGCCGTTCTCCGCCGCGGCGCACAGGTGCTTGATGACAGCGGACTTCCCCGCCACCCGGTAAATGGTCATCTGGATGGACACCACCGCCGGGTCCGCGGCGCTCTGGCGCAGCAGGTCCAGAAACGGCTGCATGGAGTGGTAGGGATAGAACAGCAGCACGTCCCGCTGGCGGATCTGCTCCCACATGGGCACCTCCCGGTCCAGCCAGGCGGGATATGCCGGCGCGTGGGGCGGGTAAAAGAGGGCGCTGTCCAGGCTGTCCAGCTGGTAGGCGTATTTCAGCACCAGCGGGCAGGCGCACACATAGCTCTGCTCCGCCGTCAGCCTCAGCCGCCGGAGCAGCATGGCCTGCAGAGCCGGGGCCTCCCCCTGCATCTCCAGCCGCACCGGGGCCAGCCGCTCCCGCTGGCGCAGCAGCTTGGTCATCTGGGCGCGCAGGTCCAGGTCCTCCTGGTCCATGGCCTCATCATAGCTGATGTCCGCGTTCCGGGTGACGGACACCACCGCCTGCTCCTCGATCTGATAGATCTTGAAGATCTTCCGCAGGTGGTGGGCCAGAATGTCCCCCGTCCGCACAAAGGCGCCGGGACGGCCCGGCAGCAGCACGATGGGCGGCACCACATCCGGCACCCCCACGATGCCCAGCCGCCGCTTGTCTCCCTCCCGCAGCAGGGCGGCGGCGTACAGGGTCTTGTTCTTCAGGTGGGGAAAGGGGTGGCTGGGGTCGATGATCTGGGGCATCAGCAGCGGGCGCATGGCCTCCCGGTACCAGGCCCGCACATACTCCCGCTCGCCGTTTTTCAGCTCCTTGTAGGGGATATCCGCCACCCCATGTTCCGCCAGGGCCTCCATCAGCTCCCGGTATACCTGGTCCCGCTGCCGGATCAGCGGCACCACGGCGGCATAGATCCGCCGCAGCTGTTCCGCCGGGGAGAATCCGCCCTTGTTTTCCCGGGCGTCCGGGGCCACCAGGGCCAGGTCCGTCAGGCTCCCCACCCGCACCATGAAGAACTCGTCCAGGTTGCTGGTGAAGATGGAGAGAAAGCGCAGCCGCTCCATCAGCGGCACGGAGGGGTCCGCCGCCTCCTCCAGCACCCGCTGGTCAAAGGCCAGCCAGCTGAGCTCCCGGTTCTGGGTGTAGCTCAGGTCCCAGCGTTCAGCAGCTTGTGACACAGATATCCCTCCCTGACGCCGTAGGGACTGATATACAGCTCTCCCCCGCACAGCGCCTCTGTCAGTGCATCCATCAGCACGATGCCCGGCAGGATGGTGTGCACCCGGTCCGGGCAGTGGCGCAGGATCAGCTTCCGCGCCTGGTGGTCCCGCTTCAGCAGCAGCTTTGTCAGCCGGCGGACCTCCGCCGGTGTCAGGACGCGGTTTCCCGCCGGCTTTTCATACCAGTCGTTGGCGATTTTCAGCGCCGCCCGGGCCGTGCCGCCCACACCGCAGACCCGTTCCGCCCGGTGCGCCGGCAGCCGGGCCTCCTTCAGAGCCGCGGCCACGGTGCTGCGGATCCGCTCCAGCTCCTTTTTCTTGGGCCACAGGCCGTCCACACAGCGGTTGAACAGCTCCAGGGACCCGATGGGCAGGCTCTGGGCCTTTTTGACCTCCCCGGCCCGGACCTCCAGGACCTCCGCGCTGCCGCCGCCGATGTCGAACATGGCGCCGTCCTGCAGGTCCGTGGCTGTCCGGGCGCCGTAATAGCCCAGTCTGGCCTCCAGCTCACCGGAGATCACATCCACCTCCACGCCGGTGGCCGCCCGGATCTGCTCCACCGCCTCCTCGGTGTTGCGGATGTTCCGCAGGGAGGCGGTGGCAAACACGTGGGGGGCGTCCAGGTCAAACTGCCGCAGCAGCGCCTGAAAGTCCCGGATAGCCCCGCAGGCCCGCTGGATCCCCTCCGGAGAGAGCACCCCTCCGTGGACGTAGCTGACCAGCCCTGCCATCTCCTTTTCGGAAAACAGCAGGTCGAATCCGCCCTCCGGCAGGGTGTTGTAGACGGACAGGCGGATGGTGTTGGACCCCAGGTCCACAATGGCGAATTTCATGGGTATGACGCTCCTTCTTCCCGCGCTCCCCGCCGGAGCGCGGCATTTCACGTTTATCAGATTGACAGAGGCAGATGAAATCCAAAAGCGCGGTGCTGTAAAATCCCGGTAAAATTCAGGCTTTTTCGATGGCCTTGGCCACGGCGGCCAGGGCCTGGGCCTCCGTGTCGTCAAAAAGGTGGGTGTAGATGTTGCTGGTGACGGTCATGGAGCTGTGCCCCAGGGTGCGGGAGATATCGAACATGGGCACGCCCTGGCTGTTGGCCACGGAGGCGAAGCTGTGCCGCAGGCCGTGGAGGGAGATCCTGGGCAGTCCCTGCCGCCGCACCACCGTCAGCAGGTCCCGGGTCAGCTGGTCCGGCTTGGGAGGTGTCCCGTCCTGCCGCAGCACCACCCACTCCTTCGGGTCATCGCTGCGCCGCCTCTCCCACGCCCGCCGCAGCACCTGCTGCAGGTCCTGGAGCCCGGTGATGCCCAGCCGCCGGGCGGAGGTGCGGGTCTTGGGGGACTTGAGCACCACGTTGCCCCCCACCTCTGTGCGCACCTCCCGGATGGAGAGCAGCCCCGCCTCCAGGTCCACATTCTCCCACCGCAGGCCGCAGATCTCGCTGCGCCGCAGGCCCAGATAGGCCGCCAGCTTCACCGGCAGTTCCATCATCGTGCCGGATACGGCGGAGAACAGCAGCTGCAGCTGCTCCGGGGAGTAAAAGCTGAAGCGGGCCTCCTTCTTCTTGGGCGGCGTCACCCGGTCCATGGGGCTGCGTTCCAGGATCTCCAGCCGCACCGCCATGCCCAGGGCCGTGGTCAGCATCACATAGTGCTTGATGACCGTGTTGGGGGACAGGCCCTGGTTCATCTTCTCATAGAGATAGCCCTGGATGCGCAGGGGCGTCAGCTCCGCCAGAGGGACCCTTCCCAGGGCGGGCAGCACATGACAGCGTGCCATGTTGCGGTAGGCGTACAGCGTGCTCTCCGCCCGGTCCCGGGCCACCACCTCCTCCAGCCAGAAGGTCAGCCACTCCCCCAGGGTGCAGTTCTTCCCCGGCAGGCGCCGGTTGGCGCAGGAGTGCCCCTCCAGCGCGGCCTGGGCCTCCTCCCTGGTGTGGTAGGTGCGGGTATAGCGCCGTCCGTCCTGCCGGAACACCGCGTAATACAGCTGCCGCTCCGTGTCGTATGCAAGATTTTTCTGGATCGTCTTTCTGGGCATGGGTGCATTCCTCTCTCTTTCTCTCTCGTTTTGCGACGCCGGTGCATCGCAAAAGGGCCGTGTGCCGCCGACCACGGCGCGGCCCGAAATTTCAGCGCACGGACCGGGACAGCCCGCATGCGCGAAAACTTCATGCGCCGCCGGGTGCGCCGATTTTCGCGGCGCACCCACTGCCCATGAAGTTTTATGCCCTTTTATCATAACAACTCACGCTGTCCAATAGGATACCCATATTCGGTCAGACAAAACACAATTATTGTAAATTTCCGGTCCCGCCCCGGCCCTCTATCCATATAGGGCCGGGGCGCATGGGCCCTTCCGCCGCAGGCTTTTTCACGGCCTGCGGGACAAAAAAGCGGCTGCCTGCGGCAGCCGCTCTCCAAGGGCCGATTCAGTTCGCGCTCTCCAGCCCGATCCGGCAGGCGGCCCACACCGCGTTGTGGTCCGAGAGCTCCTCCCCCGCAAAGCGGGCCAGGGCGGAGTCCGGCCGGGCAAAGCCGCAGTCCGCCGTCCGGGTGGAGAGGGTGCGGCTCTTGGTGGGTGTCATCCCCCGCAGCAGCAGCCAGTCCAGCCGCAGGCCCAGGCATCCGCCGCCCGGCAGGGGCTTGCGCCGGGTCAGGATGGGCGTCTCCGGCACTGCCCGGTAGCCCATGGCCTCCGCTGCCGTCAGGGCGCCCTCATACTGCGCCACATCCTCCAGGCAGCGGCGCTGAAGCGCCGGACTCCCCGCGATCTCCTGGATGGCGTCCTTGTCCCGGCCGTCAAAGGTGTTGGTGTTCAGATCTCCGCCCAGCACCACCGGGATGCCGGGAAGCAGCTCCTCCGCTGCACGAAGCACCGTCTCCAGCTGGCGCCGCCGCCCCTCTCCGTGGGTGCGGTTCTCCAGGTGGATGGAGGCCACGCCCAGGGGCCGGCCGCCCACATCCAGCTCCGCCAGCACCGCGCACCGCCCGCCGATCCGGCGCTGGCGGTCGAAGTACCAGTTGTACTGCTCCGGCAGCCGCACAGTCCACGCCCGCCGGATGGGCCAGCGGGAGAACACCGCATTCCCGTGGAAGCCCTTGGGGTCCTCCCCGTTCACCAGCTCGATGAACTCCAGGCCGTAGGCGTAGTTCCAGCCGAACCGCTCCGCCAGCTCCCGGGCGGTGTTCCGGCCGCCGGAGCGGACGCAGCCGTCATCCAGCTCGTTGGCCAGCACCACGTCCAGGGGACGGATGCCCGGGCAGTCCTGAAGAAAGTCGCCCAGTTCCTCCAGATGGACGCCCCGCTCCATGTTGAACACCAGCAGGCCCAGCTCCTCCGGCACCTCCGCCGGTGCCGGCACCGGCGCGCCGATCTCCGTCTCCGAAAACTGGGGGATCATGGCCATCACCGTCTCCTGCGTCTCGTGGTCCAGCAGCGCGCCCAGGCGCTGGCGCTCCGCGTTGGGGATACCCTTCATAGCTTCGTTCCTCCTTCTGTTCTGGGGGCGCAGGTGGAGCGGACCACCAGCTCCGGCTGAAGCAGATCCGCCGTCGGCCGCCGGTCCCCCTGAATCTGGCGCAGCAGCCGCTCCACGGCGATGCGTCCCTGCTGAAATTTGTGCTGCGAAACAGTGGTCAGATGGATACGGGGAATGGCGGCGTAGGAGACGTTGTCATACCCCACCAGAGACAGATCCTCCGGCACCCGGATCCCCCGCTCTTCCGCCGCCTCCAAAATCCTGAGGGCGGTCAGGTCTGAAAACGCCAGCACGGCGTGGGGCAGCGTCCGCTCCCCGAACAGTGCCAGCGCCTGTTCATAGGCCCACCGGCGCAGATCCCGGGTGTCCGGCGGGGCGGGCAGCACCCGGCCGGAGAGCCCGCGCTCTCTCAGCGCCCGGCGAAAGCCCCGCACCCGCTGCACACGGGTGAGAGAGTCCGCGCGCCCGCCCAGGAACACCAGGTCCCGGTGGCCCAGCTCCAGCAGATACCGGACGGCGATGGCCGCCCCCGCCTCATTGTCCGCCATCACATAGCTGCACTTCTCCCCGTGGTTCACGCCCAGATACACGCAGGGAGTGCCCTCCAGCAGGGCGGCGTGCTTGGCCTGGCTCTCCCGGGACAGGGGCGAGATCAGCACGCCGTCGATCTGCCGGGCCAGAAAGTTCTCGATGGCCCGAAGCTCCCGCCCCTCCTCCTGGAGGGAGTTGCTCAGCAGCACCCGGTACCCGTTTTCCGCCGCCGTCTCCTCAATGGCGGTGGCGATGCCTGTGAAGTAGGGGTTGGACACGTCCGGCACCACCACTCCCAGGGTGTGGGTGGCCTGCCCCGTCAGCCCCCTGGCGGCGGCGTTGGGCACGTATCCCAGCTGGGCGCAGGCGGCCCGGACCCGTTCCTTGGTCTCTGCGCTGATCTCCGGGCGGTCGTCCAGGGCCCGGGACACGGTGGCCGGGCTGACCCCGGCCAGCGCCGCCACGTCCTTGATGGTCGTCCGCCGCATCCCGCTCCCCCCCTTATTTGTGCAAACGTTTCCAATAGCACCTTTAAGATACCATTCCGGCGGGGAAACTGTCAAGTTTCTTCGTCCGTTTTACCATGTTTTTGTGGGTTTTTGATATATTTTCTCCAGTATCTTCCGAAACGGCATTCTGGTATAATGCTCTCATGAAAAAAAGTTGCACAGCGGAAGGAGGGCTTTTATGGCCCGCATGACCATCAGGGACATCGCCCGGCTGGCCGGGGTCTCCGTCACCACCGTCTCCCGGGCGCTGAACAGCGCGCCGGAGATCAACCCCCAGACCCGGGAGCGCGTGCTCCAGGTATGCCGAGAGCAGGGCTACCGCTCCAACCTGCTGGCCCGGAGCCTGGTCTCCAGCCGGACCCGTGTGCTGGGCGTCATCCTGCCGGAGCTCTCCGGCCCCTTCCACGCCTCCATAGCGCTGCACCTGGAGCGCTACGCCCAGGAGCGGGACTATCAGATCATGCTGTGCTGCGGCCGGGTGGGGGGCAGCGAGACCGCCGCCCTGTTCGACTTTCTGGTGAGCCACCGGGTGGACGGCATTCTGCTGGTCAGCGCCAGCAGCGCCGCGCCAGACCTGCTGCGGCGCCATGCCCGGGGGACGCCCTCCGTGCTGCTGGGGGATGTGTCCCCGGCCGCCACGCTCCGGCGGATCAACGCCGTCAGCACCGACAACTATGTGGGCGGCGCCATGGCGGCCGGATACCTCTCCCGGCTGGGGCACCGGCGGGTGCTGTATCTGGGCCCCCGGCGGGACAGCGTCACCCATGCGCTCCGGCACCAGGGCTTTCTAACCATCGCCAGGGAGCGGGGCATGGAGGTGGAGACCGTCTTCAACCCCGGCACCGTCTCCTCCGCCGCCAACGGCTACCGGCTGGCCCGGCAGGTGTTCGCCCGTCCCTTCCCGCAGACGGCGGTCTTCGCTCCCTCCGACGCCATGGCCCTGGGCGTCCTGCAGGCGGCGGACGAGCTGGGGCTGGACATTCCCGGCCGGATCTCCCTGCTGGGCTATGACGATATCGAATACGCCTCCCTGCCGAAAATCCGCCTCAGCACCCTGGCCCAGCCCACCGGAGCCCTGGCAGAGAGCGCCGTGCGGCTGCTGCTGGAGCTGATCGACTCCGGCGGGCCGGGAGAGTTCACCCACAAGCTGATCGCCCCCCGGCTGGTGGAGCGCAGCACCTGCCGCCCCCCGCGGCAGAAGACCGCGGTCTGACGGCCCCGGCATCCGAACAAAACGAGCCCCCGGCTTTTCAGCCGGGGGCTCGTTCATACTGCTCAGGGAAGATAGTTCAGCGGGTTGCGGGCCACGCCGTTGTAACGGACCTCGAAGTGGCAGTGGTTGCCGGTGGAGTTGCCGGTGGAGCCCACCCGCGCGATCTGCTGGCCCTTGTAGACGTGGTCGCCCACGGAGACCGTCAGGCTGCTGTTGTGGCCGTACCGGGTCACATAGCCGTTGCCGTGGTTGATCTCCACCAGGTAGCCGTAGCCGCCCATCCAGCCGGAGTAGGTGACTGTGCCGCCGTCCGCCGCGTAGACCGGCGTGCCGTACGGTCCGGCAATGTCGATGCCCTGGTGGTTGGTGGAGCCGATGCCGCCGGGAGAGGACCGGCCGCCGAAGCGGGAGGTGATCCGGCCGCTGATGGGCCACCGGAACGTGCCGGTGGGCAGCCAGGTGGGCCGCTCCTTCGTGCCCTGGAGCCGCTGCTCCGTCACAGGCTCCTTCAGGGTGACGGAGGAGAGGATCGTCCGCTCCGTCTCCACGCCGTTGACATAGGTGACATTGGCCACCACGTCGGCGGCGCCGTACTCGCCGGGGGAAGTCACCTGATAGTCGCCCTTGTACAGATAGGCGGAGTCCGTGTACTCCACATCATACATGACGTCTTCCACGTAGTACTCCCGCTGCTTCACCGTCACCGTGAGATAGGGGACGGCCTCCGACAGCGTCAGCACTTCGCCGATCTGGATCTTGTCGATGTTGTAGCCGGGGTTCAGCGCCAGCAGCTCTTTGGAGGTCATTCCATGGTCCTCCGCGATCTCGGACCAGGTGTCGCCCGCCTTCACGGTGTATGTGGTCTCGGCGGTCTTCGTGCTGTACAGCAGCTCCGCCAGATACCCCAGGTTCATCACCTTGTCCGTGGGCACATACTCCTGCTTGATCTCCACATCCTCCGCGAATTCGCAGGAGATGGTGTTCTCGTCCGCGGTGCTGCTCTGGAGCTGGCTCAGCAGCTCCTCCAGCGCGCCCTCATAGGGGGTCGCGCCCACCAGTTCGCCGTCCACATACAGGCTGTACGCCTGGGTGACCAGACCGATCTGCTGGGACAGGTCCTCCTCCAGCGTCGTCTCGTCCACCACGTCCTGCCGCAGCAGCAGGCCGGAGGAATACTGCAGCCGGGAGTCGTCGATGGTGTAGCTCTCTCCCAGCGTCCGGGCGGTGACCGCCTCCAGGTCCGACGCGGCCTCCTCCGCCGCGGATTGGGAGCCCACGGCGGCGATCACCTCGCCGTCGTACAAAACCGTCGTCCCGAAGGTGTAGACGGAGAAGAACAACCCGATGGCAGCCGCCACACAGCCGCCGCACAGCAGCATCACAGGGTGGAAGCGCCAGCGGCGCCCCAGCTTGGCCCGCAGGGCGGAGACCCGCTCACGCCGCTGCTTCCGGCTGGCGCGGATCCGTTCGCCCAGCAGCCCCCCCAGAGTGGGCAGCATTCCCCAGGCCAGCAGAAGCAGCTGCACAGGGAGCCGCTCGGACTCCGGGAATCGCTTTGCCTTTTTCTCCCGTACCAGACGCCGCCAGTGGCGGCGGGTGTTCTTGGCCTTTTCCGCCAGCGTCTGGCAGCCGGTCACCACGGGGCTGATCTCCCCCTCCGTGTCCTGCCAGGACTGCACGGCCTGCCGCAGACTCCGGCGCCGGGGCTCTGTCCGCCGGGACGGACCGGCGGGCTCCTCTCCCCACTCGGGGATCAGGGGCTTCACTGCCGTTGGTGCGGATACATGCTCCGTCCGCGCCTCCTGGGGCGTGGACGGGCGCTTTCTCTCCCGCTCCGCCTGTCCGGTGGCCAGACGCTTGCCGCCGCGGCGGGACTGCCGGACGGCATGATCGCTTTTCTGAATATGTTCGCTCATATCGTCTCCGTAAAATCCAGCGAAATAGTTACAATTTGTTACCGTTTGTAATCATACGCCATTTCCCGCTTCCAGTCAAGTCTAAAATTGTTAAAAAAGTTCTTCAATTTCTTGTGTTTCCATCAATTTCCGCACCACAGCATCTGGTAGGGTCCCACACTTTTGCCAGAAGCGCCCTGCCGGCGGGCGCAAATTTTTGTGATGATATTTTGATTTTCCAATTGACCCCGCCGTCGAGTCGTGTATAATGAGAATAGTCTAAATACGTTCCCAAATCTGTACGTTTTTGGAGGAAATCAGAGATGTTTGAATTTTTGATCAAAAAGCTGAAGGCCCATCCCCGGAAGATCGTCTTCACTGAGGGCACGGACCCCCGCATTCTGGAGGCGTCCGCCCGCCTGCTGTCCGGTACCTTCCTGACCCCCGTGCTGGTGGGCAACCCCGACGAGATCCAGGCCGCTGCCGAGGAGGCCGGCTTCAACATCCGGGGCGCTGAGATCATTGATCCCGATTCCTTCCCCGACATGGAGAAGATGGTCTCCACCCTGGTGGAGCTGCGCAAGGGCAAGATGAGCGAGGAGGAGTGCCGCAAGCTCCTCAAGCAGGCCAACTACTTCGGCACCATGCTGGTGAAGATGGGCTATGCCGACGCCCTGCTGGGCGGCGCCACCTACTCCACCGCTGACACGGTCCGCCCCGCCCTGCAGATCATCAAGACCAAGCCCGGCAACAAGATCGTGTCCTCCTGCTTCATTCTGGTCCGCGCCAACGGCATCGGCGAGAACGAGGTCCTGGCCATGGGCGACTGTGCCATCAACATCAAGCCCACTGAGGACGAGCTGGTGGAGATCGGCCTGGAGACTGCCCAGACCGCCAAGATCTTCGGCATCGACCCCAAGGTCGCTTACCTCAGCTACTCCACTCTGGGCTCCGGCAAGGGCGAGGACGTGGACAAGATGCGCAACGCCTGCAACAAGCTGAAGGCCCTGGCTCCCGACCTGGACGTGGACGGCGAGCTGCAGTTCGACGCCGCCGTCTCTCCCCGCGTGGCCCATACCAAGTGCCCCGACTCCAAGGTGGCCGGCCATGCCAACACCTTCATCTTCCCGGACATCAACGCCGGCAACATCGGCTACAAGATCGCCCAGCGCCTGGGCTCCTTTGACGCCTACGGCCCCATCCTGCAGGGCCTGAACGCCCCCATCAACGATCTGTCCCGCGGCTGCAACGCTCTGGAGGTCTACTCCATGGCCATCATCACCGCCGGCCTGTGCGAGGACTGATCGCCGTACATCCCATTTTCCATACAGCAGACAGCGGCGGACGGTGAAATCGTCCGCCGCTGTTTTTCTGTGTTTGCGGCCATTGCAACCAGCGGTTGCGGAATCGCCAAGGGACCTTGATGGACAATCCCGCCGCCCTCTGCTATGATGATGGCAGAACTGAAGCGGGAGGCGGGACCATGACCTTGGGAGAGCGGCTGATCCAGCTGCGGGCAAAAGCAGGGCTCAGCCAGGATACCCTGGCGGAGCAGCTGGGAGTATCCCGGCAGTCTGTCAGCAAGTGGGAAAACGACGCCAGCGTACCGGACCTGGAGAAGCTGGTGAAACTGAGCGGGGTGTTCGGCATCTCTCTGGATGAACTGGTGAAGGGAGAGGTGCCGGGCTCGGTGGGCCCCATCGTAAAGGTCGGTGTGACAGCGGAAGAGCTGCGGCTCCACCGGCAGAGGCTGGTGGGAATCGCGTTTTTTCTTTCCGCCGCGGTGCTCTATTCCTATGCGCTAACCGGGCCGATTACGGTGTGGCCGCTGCTCATGTGCGGAATCGCCTGTTTGTTCCGCAGGGAATTTTCAGCCATCATCTGCGGCTGGGGTGTATGGCTGGCGCTTTTTTCGATTTTTGGCCCCAGTTTGATATGGCTTCCTTCCGGCGACGCTGTCACCTGGATGGCCGCCTTCTGGCTGACCATTGCGCTGTTGTTCCTGACGGCTCAAACCATTCGCCATCCCCCGTCCGTCCCTGTCTGCTGGCTACTTCTGGTCGCCTTTGCGCTCCAATATGCCGGCACCCGCAGCATTTGGACGTCCATCCGCAGTCCGGGTCTGCTGCAGTTCTTCCTGCTTCGTCCCGGCGGAAAGTTCCTGATGCTGTATTGGCTGGCGATGCTTCTTCTGGTGTCCGTCCACACCATACGAAAATTCGTTGTTTCCCACCGGCATTCCACCAAAAAGCTATCCGAATCGTAAACTTTATAAAAATAATTCCATTTTGTATTAAAAACAGAGCTGCTGCCAATGGCCGCGGCTCTGTTTCCTTTTGATCTGCTTCCCTCAAATTGCAGGACTCCTTCATGCCGGGGTACTGCGCCTCGTCGCCGCAAAGTCCGCTCCGCGCCGTTTCCGCCTGCGGCGAAAACTCTGCCCGCTCCCTTTCCGGCTCCTCTCCCCACCGTGCGGGGCACGGCGGGGCCCCCTGGTATAGAGCTGGGCGACACGAAACAGCAAAGCCGCCCATTTGGGCGGCTTTGCACTGTGCTTTCGCTGCTTACTTCAAATTGAAGAACGCCTTCATGCCCGGGTACTGCGCCACGTCGCCCAGCTCCTCCTCGATGCGGAGCAGCTGATTGTACTTGGCCACCCGGTCGGTGCGGCTGGGGGCGCCGGTCTTGATCTGGCCGGCGTTGACGGCCACGGCGATGTCGGCGATGGTGGCGTCCTCGGTCTCGCCGGAGCGGTGGGACACGATGGCAGTGTAGCCGGCCCGGTTGGCCATCTGGATGGCGTCCAGGGTCTCGGTCAGGGTGCCGATCTGGTTGACCTTGATGAGGATGGCATTGCCCACCTGCTTCTCAATGCCGGTGGCCAGGCGCTCCACGTTGGTGACGAACAGGTCGTCGCCCACCAGCTGGACCCGGTCCCCGATGGCCTTGGTCAGCATGGCCCAGCCCTCCCAGTCGGTCTCGGCCATGCCGTCCTCCAGGGAGATGATGGGGTAGTTGTCGGCAAACTTCTTCCACATGTTCACCAGCTGCTGCTGGGTCAGCTTCTTGCCGGACTTGGGCTGGACATAGCACTTCTGCTCCTCGTCCCACCACTCGGAGGAGGCGGCGTCGATGGCGATCTTGAAGTCCTCGCCGGGCTTGTAGCCGGCCTTCTCGATGGCCTGGACGATGACCTTCAGGGCGTCCTCATCCTTGGCCAGGTTGGGGGCGTAGCCGCCCTCGTCGCCCACGCCGGCGGCGGGGGTGCCGTTCTCCTTCAGGACGGCCTTCAGGGTGTGGAAGACCTCGGCGCAGCGGCGCAGGGCCTCGCGGAAGGAGGGGGCGGAGACAGGCATGATCATGAACTCCTGGATCTCCACGTTGTTGGTGGCGTGGGCGCCGCCGTTGAGGATGTTCATCATGGGCACGGGGAGCTGCTTGGCGTTGACGCCGCCGATATAGTTGTACAGGCTGGTGCCCAGGCTCTCAGCGGCGGCCTTGGCGCAGGCCAGGGAGGCGCCCAGGATGGCGTTGGCGCCCAGGCGGCCCTTGTTGGGGGTGCCGTCCAGGGAGATGAGGGCCTTGTCGATGGCCACCTGGTCCAGAACGTTCATGCCCACCAGGCACTCGGCGATCTCGCCGTTGACGTTGCTCACCGCGGTCTCCACGCCCTTGCCGTTGTAGCGGCCCTTGTCGCCGTCCCGCAGCTCGCAGGCCTCGTAAATACCGGTGGAAGCGCCGGAGGGCACGGCGGCGCGGCCCATGGTGCCGTCGTCCAGATAGACCTCCACCTCAACGGTGGGGTTGCCCCGGCTGTCCAGTATCTCGCGGCCGACAACGTCAACGATCTCAAGCATCTGCTTCATGGGAATCAATCTCCTTTCAAATTGCGGACGGGCTGTCCCCGTGCACGGGCGGCCCGACGGCCTCCCGGGGCCCGATGGCCAGGGGGGAAGAGAAGGGGGACGGCGTCCGCTGGTATCCGCATAAAATTATATGTAGTTCCCCTGATTTTGTCAAGACAAGCCCCGATAAATCCAGGAAAACCGCATCTTTTCTCCCATTCCGCCAGAAAGAGGGAGCGGTAGGGGAGGGGAGGCCGCGATTTTGACGGGAGGCCCCTCCCTACAGCAGGCCCATGGACCGGAAGAGGAAGGTGATGAGGAAGATGGTCCCCAGGGACAGGCCGCTGGTGAGAGCCACCAGCTGGGCCGCCAGCTCCCCGTCGGAGCCCATCTGCTGGGCCATGGTGAAGGAGGACACCGCCGTGGGGGCGGCAAAGAACACCATCAGGGCCGTCAGCTCCACCCCACGGAAGCCCAGGGCCACCGCCGCCGTCAGGGCCACGGCGGGGAGGAGGACCATCCGGGCCAGGCAGGTCCAGACCAGCACCCTCCGGTTGCGGTGGAGGCCCTCCAGGGACAACGTGGCCCCCAGCATGGTGAAGGCCAGGGGCGTGGCCACCCGGGACATGGTGGCCACCACGTCCACCACCATCGCCGGCAGGCGGATGCCCAGGAAGAGAAGGAGCAAGGCCAGGGCGCTGGCGATGATGAGGGGGTTTGTCACGATGCCGGAGGCCAGCTTTTTCCCGCTGACCCGGCCGCTCCCCTCCGGCCGCCAGTACTCCAGCAGCAGCACGGCGATGACGTTCATGGCCGGCACCACCACCGCCGACAGCAGGGCCGCCACGCCGGCGTTGCCCTCGCCGTAGATGTACTCGGTGACCGCCAGGCCGAACATGACGAAGTTGCTCCTGACGATGGCCTGGACGACGACGCCCACCTGGTCACGCCGGTGGACGAGCCGGGGGACGATCAGCAGGGACAGGGCCAGGGACAGGACCAGCCCCGCC
>DWXY01000083.1 GCA_019118935.1 Candidatus Oscillibacter pullicola | reverse complement strand
CCTTGTTAAGACGGAGCACCTGATCCGGCTCGGTGGAGGCGGCCTGGGGATAGAGGAAGAAGCCGGCCCTGGCGTCAAAGCGGAACATGTAGGCAAGGACCTGCAGATAGTCCTTGTTGCTGATATTTTTCATGGGCTTGTACTTGGCATCGGCGATGACGGGATGGGCGGCGTCCTTGCCGATGAAGTCGGGGTAGATCAGGCCAATGTCCCGCTGGTCCTCCGCGTCCCGGTGGAAGAGCCACTGGCCGCCGCCGTGGGCGCCGGTGTTTCTGGGGTGGTAAAAATGATCGCGAATCAGGGTGTAGACGTATTCCTCCCACAGCCAGGCGCCGTCAAAGAGGATGCCGTACATCTGCCGGGAGCCGGTGGAGATGGCGGTCTTCTGATCAGAAAGAAGCATCAGGCAGAGCGCCTGCAGGTCGCTGTATTCGTGATAGTAGGCATGGCGCAGGGGCTTTTTCCGGTTTTCCGCCATGACCGTTTGCCGGTCGTGGAACCGATACCCCGGCGTAGCCGAGACAATCTGTTCCACCTCCGGACGGATGGTGGAGAGAACGGTGCTGCCGTAAGGCTTGGTGCGGATGTACTCAATGGTATGGCGCACCAGTTCGGTGACAGCGTTGTCGTGGGAGTGCTCCCGGCGATGATAGGCCACATTGCCGACAAAGGGAGTATTCTGCCTGATGTGGCGGGGAATGTCGATGCGCCCTTTGAAATTCATGTCGTTGTATGTGCGGTGAATGTAGGTTTTGAGCACACCCTTGCGCACAGCGGCCTGCAGATATACAGGAAAGAGGAGGGTCAGCAGACGGAGGATTTGCTGATCCGGGTCGGCGCTGGTTTCCAGAGTGACCGCACTGGGAATGTCCAGCACCCGCTCCAGCAGATAGTGGAGGAAATAATCGGGGGCATCCGGAGCGGCGCCCGCCTTTGGTGAAAAGCGGGAGACAATGTTCAGGCGCTCCCTTCCACAGCCTAAAAATCCCATCACGTTTTCCGTCTGATATTTGCCGTCCCTGCAGGTCAGCACATGGGACGACCCTTTGAGCTCATCAGACTTTTTAAGGGTATGCGGATAGATCAGAATTCCTTCTTCGGACAGCTGCTGCAGGGTTTTGCCGCAGATCTTCCCGGCAAGGGTGCCGATCTGTGACTCAACGTCAGAGGCACTGACGGCTGAATTATCCTGGATGCGCAGCATGGTCATTCACCCGGCTCAGGCCGTTCTGGCGGAATCATACTGGCGCTTCAACTCCCCCAGGATCTCTGCCTCATTGTTCAGGCCCTGGACATATTCCTGGAGCAGCGGGGCCAGATAGTCCGACCAGAGGGCGTCGTAGTCGTAGGACAACTCCTTGAGCTTCAGAAAATAGGCAGCGCCGATCTGATAGTGGTCATTCAGATTTTCCACCTGGGAAATGGCGGTATTGAGTGCTCTCATGCACGCTCTGGCAGTCTGAGCCTGTGCGGGCTCCAGCTGGTCCAGCATTTCCGTGTGCTCGTCTGCCTTCAGCTCCAGAAAACGGAAACGGCGGCGCATGGCAAAGTCGAAGGTGTCCACCGAGCGGTCAATATCGTTCATGGTGCCGATGATATAGAGATTTTCAGGGAGGTAGAATTTCTTTGGCGGGGTATCCGTTTCTCTGTCAGGCTGCAAGAGGGTGGAATACTGGGTAATGACGCCGCCGGCCTTGCCGCGGTAGCCGGGATCAATGGCAAAAAACAGCTCGCCGAAGATCTTGGAGATCTCCCCCCGATTGATCTCGTCGATGATAAAGACAAAGGGGCTTTCCCGCATCGTGGCCCGGCTGGCCTTCTGTTCGTCGTTTATATAGGTCTTGAGGGGCTGCAGCAGGGGCAGATAGTAGGAATGCTTCTGATAGCCGCTCCCTTTGGCTGTGGTTTGGTGCAGGAGCGAGGCAATATAGTTGACCGTTGTGAACTCCTTCTGCTTCTTGTCGTCGTCTTCCGGAAGGTTGAAATACTCAAAAAGAAGCGTAAGCAGTTCGGAAAACTGAAGCGGAGCCACAGGCTGGAGTGTTTTTTCGTCCTGGTTTGACCGAGGCTCCACCACGAAGGTGCCCGCGGTCTCATCCACCTGGCAAATGGTAAAGGGCCGTTTTTGCTTTGTTTCCAGGACACGCCCATCCTGTTGGGCAGCTTTCAGATATTGGACCATCAGCCGTTTCATTTCGGGGAGCTCCATGGAACCATCGAGGGCGAAGGGATGCTCCTGCGCCTGGTTCACAAATTGGGTGAAAACACCGTCTCTGGGCACAAAGGCCATGGAGGTGCCGTCCTTGCCCATGCAGGGCCGCAGACCGCCCACAAAATCCACATAATCGTAGCCCGGGTGAAACTGTACGAAGCCGACCTGTTTTTGCTTCTCTGGGGAGAGCGCGTCGTAGTCGCAGTGTTTGCCGTTGGAAATCAAAAAAGCGGCGATTTGCCGGGCCAGATAGGTCTTGCCGGTGCCGGGCGCACCATGAAAAATAATATTTTTGGAGCTGCGCAAGAGCCCGGCATATTTTTTTACCGCATCGCTTATGGGTGTTTCCTTGTCTGCCATATATGACTCCTCCAGTTTCTTTCAAGCGTATCTCTAGCCGTATTTGCCGCCCGCGGGGTTTCAGTGGACGGACTCCTTTTTGCTCAGCGGTCAAGGCTGGCCGCTGTCATTTTGGTCACAGCAGCCAGGACATCTTCTGGTGTGATCTCGTCGTTGCACGCCTCCGGCGGCAGGGTAAATTCCCGCTGGGCCTTGGCGTCCTGTACGTATTCGAAGAAATTGCGTACATCCCGTGCATTTCCAAAGTTCGGGCCACGGCGTGCGTACATCTGATCGAAATACGAACAGGCATACTCCCGTGCCTGAGGTGTGAGGATGTAGTCGCCCTTCTCACAGAAGGAGCAGAAGATCTCCAACAGCTCCGGGCCGGTGTAGTCATCAAAGTGGATAATGGTTTTAAAGCGGCTTTCTAGGCCCGGATTGGAGTGGAGGAACTGTTTCATTTTATCCGGATATCCGGCCACGATGACCAGCAGATCCTCACGGTGATCCTCCATATTTTTGAGGATGACCTCGATGGCCTCCTGCCCAAAGTCATTATCCCCACGGCTGGCCAGCGCATAGGCCTCGTCCACAAACAGCACGCCGCCGATGGCACGGTTTATGGCGGTCTGGGTTTTTCTCTCTGTGTGGCCAATGTATTCCGCAACCAGACCGGAGCGATCCACCTCCACCAACTGTCCTTGGGGCAGCACGCCGATGGTGTGGTAGAGCTGACCGATCAGCCGGGCCACTGTGGTTTTTCCGGTGCCGGGGTTGCCCAGGAAGGCCATGTGCAGTGTGCTGGGATCCACGTGTTTCCCACGCTCCCGGCGTATCTTCTGCATCCTGGTGCGGGCGATCTGGTTCTGCACCTCGTTTTTTACCCGCTCCATGCCGCAAAGTTCATGGAGCTGAGCCAGCAGCTCCTCTAGCGTGGGAGCGCTCTCAGCTGCCTGTTCCGCCGCCTCCCGGGCCATAGCCGTTTCGTTGCGCGCGTTCAGCAGGGTGCGGGCTTCCTGCTCCTCCGAGGTCTCCTCTCTGCGCACCAGGCGCATGGCCTGTTCCACATCTTTCTCTGTCAGCCGGTTCATGGAGTGGGTCAGCATCTCCAACTCGTGTTCGACAGAGATTTGAACCCCCTGGGCCTGGCAGAAGGTGTAAAATTTCTCCCAATAGTCTTCGATCTGGCTGAAAACGCTGGCGGGACAGGGATCCTGGAGCACGGCAGCCAGCCCTTGGGCCAGCGTGGAGCAATCGGTCACAAAGGTAAGACTGGCGGGGGAGTGCGTGCCGGAAGACGCCCCAAGCTGTGCAAGGAGGTTTTCCAGGGTGAACAGGTCATCTGAGGACGGCTCCTGCCCGGAGAGGGACTTTAGATCCAGCGCGATCAGTTCTCCCAGATAGGGCGGCGTTAGTTCCTGCAGCGTGGGAGCAGCCAATATCATCTCATGCATCTGGGCCAGGCTGGGCACAGACGGTGACGGATTCCCGTCCAGATGCAGCAGGGCATAGGTTTCCGCACAGGCTGCCGACGGAGCGATGCCGATGCTCTTCCAGATGCTCAGTGCCAGAGCGCGGAAATAGCCGTCCGATGTCTCCCATATTTTTTTCAGCAGAATCGGATCGGTTATATCGGCGCACAGGTTGTGGATCAGAGCGCTATATTGGCGGCTAATCTCTTCCGGACGCATGTTTTACTCTCCTCCTCAGGCGGTTTCCCTGTGGGTGACGGGAACGGGTGTCTGCGGCATCAGTTGGGCACAAAGGCAGGGAAACCAGTACTTTTTATCGGCGCAAAGTTGGGTTTATGCAGGCGATGAAAGGGGGCTATTTTTTAGTATTTATAGTACCGGCTTTCCGGTACAAAGTCCATCAGACCGGCGGCGCAGAAAAATGTGCAAAATTTGTCTGCTGGCAGAAGTTCGCACAGTACGATGAATAAAATGGGGACAACAAGAGAAAGAAAGGTGCGGTGAATATGGTGCGGAAATCCTTCCGCCTGCTCTGTCCCAGAGAGGGGAATGAGATCTGGATGCAGCAAAAGGTGAGTTATCTGGAGTACGGTGGGGAGATGACAACGGAAGAGGTGCTGGGAGAGCTGGCACGGCAGCCCCATCTGGCACAGCTGCGGAAAGAGCTGGATCCGGACCGGCGCTTTTACCTGCTGTACGGCGCCAGCGAGGAGCAGCTTAAGCTGGCCTGCCTCTATATCGGCGCCTACCACCGGAGCCTGGCAGAGCTGGAGGATGATGACGAAGAGGAGGACCGGCCCCTGCTTTTCTCCGACGGAGACCAGCTGGATTTTACACGGTGTCTGCCTGTGATCGGTGCCGACCAGCTGGATGACGACGAAGAGGAGGACGCCTTTCGTGTGTTCCACTATCAGCAGGTGCGGGCCCAGGACGTCAAGGATCCATGGTGGCAGCTCTGCCGGCAGGCACCGCTCTGCGTCCGCATAGACTATATCAGCAAAAGCATCGTCTCCAGCATTGAGACCATGCGGGGGGAGCGACTTCTGATCTGCTGGTATCTGGAGCGGCAGGAACATATGAGTGCGGAAAGGCGCGGGGCACATATGGAGGAGATGGGCTTCCTGCTGGAGAGCCACCCCATCTGTGTGGAGACGCCGGCGCCCGACGCGCCCTATAAGCAGCAGGTACTGGAGCAGCTGCTGTGGGAGCGGGGGCTGCGCCTAAGCCGTGGGCTGAAGCCGGTCAAGCTGCTCCGCAAAATCCAGCATATACGGGGCGACGCAGAGAATACCACGCTGCACAAGGCGGTGTCCTATGCCGCCTGTGCCGCGACGAACAGCAAGAAGAGAAAGACCCTGCGCCCCCAGGATTTTGCCTTTCTCTCCTCCATGCAATGCAGGGAGAGGCGACAGTGGGCGGAGGATATGGAGCATCAGATGGTGGGACAGGACCGGGTGCGCCGTCAGCTGGAGAGCATCGTGCAGCAGATGACCATGCAGAAGCGGCGGCAGGAGTTTGGCTTGCCCCGGGACAAGCTGCACTACTGCATGGCCTTTCTGGGGGCGCCCGGAACAGGCAAAACCACCTGGGCCAAATGGCTGGGTGCGCAGATGGAGGCGGCTGGACTGCTGCACAACACCGAGATGCTCAGCATCAGTGCGGTTCAGCTCAAGGGGGAATATGTGGGCCATACCGCGCCCAAAGTACACAAGCTGTTCCAGGAGTACGGGATACTCCTGATCGACGAGGCCTATGCCCTGGCCGACGGCGTGCGGGGCGGCGACAGCTATTCCAGCGAGGTGCTGGCCCAGCTCTGTGTGGAGCTGGAGGAGCATGGAGAGGACCGGCTGGTGATCTTTGCCGGATATGGCGAAAAGGACCAGCACAGTCCCATGGAGGCCTTTTTCGAGTCCAATCCAGGCATCCGCAGCCGGGTGGGGTTCCAGGTCTTTTTTGAGGATTTCCAGCCGGAGGAACTGGCTCAGGTGTACCGTGTCATTCTGGAGGAGGGGCGGTACCGTCTGCCGGAAGAGGCCAACAGGCAGGTCACGGCCTATTTCGAACAGAGAGTGGGCAGTCCGGCCTTCGGCAACTGCCGCGAGGCCCGCAATCTGGCCGACCGGACCAAGGTCCATATGGCCCGCCGGCTGGCCCAGGCCCAGCATCTGGACCGGGAAAGTCTGTGCCAGGTGGAGATGAAAGACATCCAGGGCGCTATTGAAGAGCTGCGCGCGGAAACGTGCGGTACGAGTGGCTTCAAAGGGGTCATCGGCTTTCGATGAGCGGCCGGGCGGTCAGTCCTCCTCCAGACGGGCCGCGGCCTCCCGCAGTTCCTGCGCCAGCTCAGCCCGGAGGGAGGCCGGCTCCAATACTTCCACCCCGTCAAGGTACTGCCGGATAAACAGCTTTGCCCCCGCGGGAACGATGTGGAGGTGAACGGAAAAGTGGTCGTCCGTCACGTCGAAAAAGGGCACGGAGGCGCCGAAAAAGTCCACGACAACGTTGAGCAGCTTGGTGCGGCAGCGCAGCACGATGTGTTCCGGGACACCGGCGTACATCACCGGGGCGCTGTCACGGTACTGGGTGGGGTCAAAGGAAGGGGGACGTTTGGTCTGCTCCGCCAGGACGGTGACGGAGACCATGCGGTCCACTCGCAGATTCATCAGGCCCAGCTTCTGGTGGTGGCCCACCAGGTAGTAGTAGCCATTGCTCCAGACCATGGCATACGGCTCCAATTCCATGGGATTGTACTTTGCCCGGGGAAGGAGGCGGGGGATAAGTCGGCCCTGATGCGGCTGCAGGCGGTATTCTCCATAGACCACGCTGACGCGGCGGCTGCGGCGAATGGCGTCGTCAAGCTGCTCCAAAATGGAAAAGTCCAAGGTGCCGTCGCGCCGGAAGGCATAGCGCTGATCTTCCAGCAGGAGCACGGGATGGTGGCTCATGCGGTTAAGAACCCGCAGGAATTTTTTGGACTGCTCACTGCTGATGTAGGGATAGACCTGCACCATATCAGCGAACAGCTTCCACTCGCTGGGGGTTAGCACGTTTTGGAGGTAGTACCGCAGGGCCCGGTTGGGAGATTGCCCCTCAGTGTGGTGCTGCTCCCACTGGGCGTAGGATTGGTAAAAGACCGCGTTGCCGGAGGTGCGCTGTAGGACACATTCCAGTTTCCACGGAAAGTGGCGGTCGACGGTGGTATCTGAGCAGACGTACAGGTTGTCCCGATAGAGGCGTCCCAGCAGCTCGGACAGGGTCCGTTCTGCCGGGGGCTTGTCAAGATTGCCGCTGCGCTTCATCAGTGCAGCAAGCTCTTTCACACTGACGGCGGTCTCCGGCGAAAAGGCCTTGGCCTCCTGCTCCAATACCCAGTAGATCTCGTCAATGGTGTCGTATTTCTTATGGTAATCGCCTCGGCGCCGGGCAGGGCCTGCGGAGGCATCCATGTGGTCTGGCATGGCAAGATCTCCTTTGCAAGGTGGGAATTGAATTTCAGTATAGCATAGAAAAAATGGTTCAGCAAGGTGCCGGCTCGCAGAAATTGGACGTGCCGTCCTGGTATGATGGAGGTACAGAAGGGAGAGGAAGTGCAGTATGTCAAAGAAAACAGAGGGCCTGACCGCCCCTTCGGTGGAGGAGAGCGCCCGGCGGATCCTCCAGTATCTCCGCCGCCGTCTTTCCGGTAAGGTGGCGCCCCTTTTGCCGGCGCTGTATCTGTTGGAAGACTGCCCGGTGGAGGGGACAGGGGGGATGGCTACCGACGGACGGAATCTCTATTACGATCCGGCCTGGCTGGTGGAGCAGTACCGGGCGGGGCAGAATCAACCTATTCGTCAACTGCTGCACATCACGATGCACTGTGTCATGGGGCATGTGACCAAGGCCCGCGCCTACCAGACGCAGAGCCGGCAGTTTGATATTGCCGCAGACCTGCAGGTGCATCAGATTCTTCATTATCTTCAGCTGCCGGATTCCATGTATAAAACACCGCAAAAAATCACGCTACCCGGCTCAAAGGGCCTGGAGGAGCTGATGGAACGATGCTGGACAGTGGACGGTGAATCGCTGGCGGTGGACGACCACAGCCTCTGGCGTCTGGAGGAAATGGGCGGAATCCCGGGGTCTGGGGAAACAGACAAAGAGAAAGATCTGGAGGAACGATGGGAGTTTGCGCTCCGCTCCATGATGAAACAGCTTCAAAACAGCGGCGACAGCCAATGGGATTCCGCGGCTGCCGCTATGGAGAAGTCTATTTTACCACTCCGCGGGAAGGCCTTCCCCTACCGTGAATTGATGGAGCAGCTCTGCACGGTCAGCGATGTGCCGGAAGTGAATTTGGATGAGCATGATCCCATTCTCTATCAGCTGGGGCTGGAACTGCTGGACGATTGCCCGATTGTGGAACCGCTGGAGGATCGGGAAACCGCCTGCCGGGGGGATGTGGTGCTGGCGGTGGACACCTCCGGCTCGTGCAGTGACGATACAGCCAGACGGTTTTTCGGAGAGTGCCTGCAGTGCCTGGGCGAGCTGGACGGACGGTGGAAGGGAGCGGTGGCGCTGGTACAGTGTGACACCCGGATCCGGTCCGCGGAGGTGCTGGAACAGTTCCCCATTGACGAGGAAGCGTTTATGCGGTCGTACCGCTTTCGCGGCGGGGGGGGCACAGACTTTCATGCCCTGTTCCGCTGGGCGGAGCATTGGCAAAAGAAGCGGGGGCGTCCGCTGCGCGGACTGATCCTGCTGACGGACGGCTGGGGCAGCTTTCCGCGGAAAGCGCCGGACTACCCGGTGCATCTGCTGCTCCCGCCGGAGGAGGACGTTGAATACGGAGCGGTGGCGGGCGGCCAGGTGCCGTCGTGGGCCTGCATCCACTATTTGGAGTATGTCAGGGAGGAATGGAAATGAGTCGGACAACACTTACAATAAAACAGGCCAAGGAGCAGCTGGTGCTGGCGGTAAAGCAGTATTTTTCCAAGGACGCCCGGGGCGCTTACCGGCTGGATCGCCGCAGGGCCCGCCCCATCTGCCTGATGGGTCCGGCAGGGTTGGGCAAGACTGAGGTGGTGCGGCAGGTGGCAGAGGAGCAGGGACTGGGTTTTGTCTCCTACTCCATCACCCATCATACAAGACAGTCGCTGCTGGGACTGCCCCAGCTGCGGGAAGTGCAACTGGGAGGTGAGACCGTCACCGCCACCCGCTATACCATGAGCGAGGTCATCACCGACATCTGGAAGGAAATGGAGCGAACCGGGCGAAAAGAGGGCATCCTCTTTCTGGATGAGTTCAATGCGGCGGCGGCCAGCCTGCACCCGGTCATGCTGCAGCTGCTGCAGAGCAAGGTGCTGGGACAGCACGCTATCCCCGATGGATGGATGCTGGTGGTCGCCGGCAACCCCTCGGACAGCAACCGTTCCGCTGAGCGGCTGGACGCGGTGACGGCCGACCGTCTGCGTATGCTCCGCCTGCGGCCGGATCTGGCCGCATGGAAGGAGTACATGCTGCCCCGAGGGATTCACCCCCTTGTGCTCGCTTATCTGGAGTGCTATCCGGAAGATCTGCACCAGCAGGGGACAGAAGATGGTGTGGTTACCATCGTGACCCCACGGGCGTGGGAAGATCTCTCGCTGCAGCTCTATTTCTACGAACAGGAGGAGGCTGCCGTGGGGGAGAGTGTGATTGGACAGGTGATCCAGAATGAGAACATCGCAAAACGCTTCTGGCTGCACTATAAGAAAAAGGAGCAGGCCCTTTACCGAAAAACGGCCAGCCAGCTGGAGCAGGGGCTGCCGCTAAACCAGCTGTGGGAGCGGCTGCGGGCTCTGCAGAAGCAGGATGTCTGGTCGCTGACGGCCTTCCTGGCGGATCGCATCCAACGGCTGTGCCGCCAGGCGGCAGAGGAAGAGCAGGCCTTGAAAGAGCTTCACGGGGTGCTGCAGGAGGCGTTAGGCAGCGGAGACTGTGTGGCTTACCTGCGCGGTCTGTCTGGGGAGCATCCGTCCTCTACCTGGACGTTCGTGCAGTCCTACCTGGAAGAGCATGAAGAGGATCCCAGCGGCGACGGCCTGCGCACGGCCTATCAGACTGGGCCGCTGGCCCGGCGGGGGGCATTGGTGGATCTGGCATGCGCCATGCTGGAGCACACCATCGACTTCTGCAGCCGCTGCTATCCGGAGCAGCCCCAGATGGAATATCTGGTGGAGAGCATCGCGCGGGACAAGACCTGCCAGTCCATTGTGAGTCTGAGGGAAACACCGCTGTTTACGGCGGCGGGGCAGGAGCTATACGTTCGCAAGCCCAAAGCGCCCGCCCGCAAGGCGGTGTAGAGAGGTGAGAGATATGGAGGAGCTGTGGAGCGGCGTGGAAGAGATTGACGGCTGGCTACATACCATCTGGGGAGATCCCCTGCTGGAGGCCATCCGGGAACGATCATACTCCAGAGCCTATGCCCTGCTGCGGCGGGGGGAATATCCCAAAGGCGAGCAGGCCGCATGGACGCTGCTGACTGAGGCTGTATCCGCGACGCCCCACCTGTTTGGAACGCTGCTGGAGGCGCTGGAGGATGAGATTGACCTGAGCATACCCCGGCAATACACCAGCGAAGAACACAAGGGTATTTCCCTGGTGTGCCGCGGCACGCTGATGCACGTTGCCGCCATCGCCGGTAGCCGGGAAAATATGAAACTGCTGCGGCAGCGCGGCCTGAATCCCACCGCATCCAGGGGGAGTTGGGTGGAACTGCACTCGACAGGATTTCGAATCGAGGATGCTTCCCCTCTGGCCGCCGCTGTGCTGAACGGAGCTTCGGAGCCCTTTTCATGGCTGATGGAGCAAAAGGGAGCGGCGGACCCGGCCGATGAAAGCCTGCGCTGCGCCGTGCTGTTTGGGTTATATTACGGAAAAGGACAGGACTCGTGTGCGTGTGCCCGCCGTGTACTCTCTTACTGGGGGCTGAATGATGAGGAACTGGAGGGGACATCCTTTCCGGGATGGCAGCAGGCACAGTGCCGGATGGCCCCCGTGAAGCAGCTGACGAAGTGGTTTCAGGAGGGCGTATATGGCCGGGAGGTTGTGGTGCGGTACAGCCAGCCGCTGCTCTCCCGATGGAAGCGGGAAGAGAAGGAAAACCAGTCTTTTTCCACCCAGTCTGTGGATCCGTGCGGGCTGCTCTCACCTCTGGAGGATTGGAAGAGCTTTCTCCTGCAGCTGCTGCGCTGCTGCCCGGAACTGTGCCGGAAAACGGAGGTGATGGAGTGGCTGTTTCGGTTTGAGTACAGCTCGGAGGAACTTGAGCTTCTTTCCTGGTGCTTTGGCCAGCGTGGTGAGCCGGTGGAACTGGGGGTGTCAAATCTGCTGCAAAGGCTGTTCCTCCAGCCGGCACCGGCGCGGAAACGGCTGCTACGCCTGTTCCACGATACCTGTGGTGCGCGCGTTGTTCTGAGCGGAGAGAGCCTTATGCAGATGTATGCCCTCCTTCAAATGCTCCCGGAGCTGCTGCAATATGTGCAGATCCATAACAGGCCCGGGGCACATTCCTGCAGCGTGCTGGCCGGTCTGCTGGCCAACTATGGACAGGCGGCAGAGTTCAAAAAAGCCATTGCCGCAGGCTATCTGGAGGACGAGCCGCTGGGGCCGTTGCTGGAAGAACTGCACGACCAGGATTCCCCTGCCCTGATTCCCCTGGCGCTGACCCTGCTGCCCCATCGGGACGGACTGTGTGAGCTGTGACCGCTTGGGGGCTGATTTGGATTGTGTTTTTTTGGCCTGAATAGTATAATACTTCCAAGTAGGGAGGTTATCCCATCCATGCTGCAACCCACGAGCTGTTATCCTCTGCGCCGGAAACCGGTACAGGGCTATCCCGCCGACGCGGTGGGGCGGTATCCGCTGATGCTGCACCACACTTCGGAAGAGCTGCGGGCCTCTCTGGCCGCTGCGCCCCATCTGTCCATGGTACGGCCTGACCGGCTGCTGGGACAGCAGCGCGGCCGGCTGCAGGTCGTCCTTCTGACAGAGGACTGGTATGCGGCCCATCAGGCTGCTGTCCACCTGGCCACGCTGGAGTGCCTGGAGCGGGGAGAATACACGCCCGGGGAGCTGACGGCGCTGTCTGCCCCAGCGGTGGCCCGGTGGGGAACAGAACCCTGGCGGGATGCCGCGGGTCTGATCCTTCCGGGCGAGGCTCCGGAGCTGCCACAGCAGCTGCAGGATCTGCTGTGGGATCCGTCGTGGAGGGAAACAGGCCTCTTCCTCACCGTATTCTGGGAGTCGGTGGATTGGGTCTGGCTGGAGGATCTGCAATTCCTCTATGGGTTCCGGCTGTGCCGGGTGATGGCGCCCGATACGGCCTATCTGTGCCGGGTAATGGCCGATCTGGCGGCCGATCTGGAGCTGGATCTGCGCGAGGTGGACGTGCCCCGGGTGGTGGAGCGGCTGCGGCAGTGCCGCGGCAGACGGTTCTGTGAGAGTGATCTGGAAGCGCTGCTCCTGTGGTGCATCCAGCGGCAGGACGTTCTTTCAAGTCCGCTGCGCACGGCGGAGCTGCTGTACCGGTTCGACAGGCCGTGGCAGGAGCGGCGGTAAGCCCGGCCGGGATTCCTTCCTGCAATGCCACTTTGCAAAGATGCATGCGCATTTGAGATACGCGGTCTGGTAAAGCCCGCCGGGCGTGCTTTGGATGAAATGCGCCGACAGCGGTGCGCCGCCGATAAAATCATCAGGGAGGAATCCGTATATGAACTGGGAGCAGCTGCTTTCCACCAAAAAGCTGGCAGAGGATGAGGAATTGCCGAAGGTCTTTGATCGGTTCCCCATCAACGCCTTTGAGAAGGACTATGCACAACTGGTAACCGGCGCCGCTTTCCGCCGCCTGCAGGACAAGACACAGGTCTTTCCCCTGGACAAAGGGGACTTTGTCCGCACCCGTCTGACCCACTCCATTGAGGTGTCCACCGTGGCCAGGCAGCTGGGCATGATGCTGGCAGACGACCAGGGTCAGTACCGCAAGGAGGAGCTGGCCCAATACCGGGAACAGATCCCGCCCATTCTCATGTGTGCTGCCCTGCTGCATGACCTGGGCAATCCACCCTTCGGCCACTTTGGGGAGGCCCTGATCGGGGAGTGGTTCCGCACGGCGCTGGACCGCATCGAATACAAAGGCCGGCCCCTGCGCGGCTGGCTGACCGGGCAGATGGCGGCCGACCTGGAGCACTTTGAGGGCAACGCCCAGGCGCTGCGCATGGTGACCAAGGCCCGCCACCGCCGGGATATCAACCTGACCATGCCGGTCATAGCCACCCTGATCAAATATCCCACAGACTCCCTCTCCTTTGACCGCCGGGACCCGGACATCAAAAAGCACAAGCTGGGGTTCTATACCGCCGAGGCGGAGGTGTTCCGGACCATTGTGGACACGCTGGGTATGCGGGATGAGAATGGCGAAATCTGCCGTCACCCGTTGACCTATCTGCTGGAGGCCGCCGACGACATTGCCTACGCTACGGCCGATCTGGAAGACGCGCTGAACAAGGGCCTGTTTACGCTGGACGTGTTCATCCAGTACTACCAGAGCTGCTACCGGCCGGAGGATGTGCAGGAAAAGCAGCCGCTGGATTACACCGACCGCATGATCCGGCGTCTGCTTGAGTTGCGGGGCGGGCAGTCCACCCCGGAAAGAGACGCTGCCGTGTTCCGCAGCTGGCTGTCGGAGCTGCGCAGCTGGTTCATGTATACGGCGGTCTACCGGTTTGTGGCCAGCTATGACGAGATTATGGCCGGCACCTTCCGGGAGGACCTGTTCTACCAGACCAACCACAGCGAGACAATCCGCATTCTCAAGCAGATCATGGCGGAGTTCGCCTACGACTCCGTGGGCGTTCTGCGGCTGGAGATGGCGGCGGAGTCCGTGGTCACCTTCCTGCTGGACAAGCTGGTGCATGCGGTGCTCTATTGCGACAAGGCCTATCAGGACCGCAGCGCCGGATATGTGCCCAGCAGCGTGGATCAGAAATACCTCTTTGAGCTGCCCCGGGACTATCAGGCGGACTATGACAATACCCGCACCGGGGAGGAGGGTATGGATCTCTATCTGCGTATCCTCATGGCGACGGATTTCCTGAGTGGCATGACCGACAGCTTTGCCCGCACGTTGTATCGTCAGGCCATCGGGATCGAGTGACGGAGAAGGGGGAGAACGGTCAATGGAGCCATTCTGGACGCAGATGGAGCGGTTCATACAGGAGGGGCCTCTGTGCCGCCGCATCATCCTGACCCCATCGCGTAGTATGGGGCGGCAACTGCTGATAGGCTGTGCACGCAGGGGACAGCCCGTGGTGGGGGTGGAGGTGCACTCCATCTTTACCTTGGCCATGGAGCTGTGCAGCAGTGCCATGACCGGAGAGAACAGCTGGCGCTTTTTGTCCCGGTTGGAGACCGAGGAGCAGGTGGCGCGTCTGCTGCGCGGCTCCAGGCTGGCCCAGCACAGCGCGCTGAATACAGCGAGCGGCGTAAAGTCTGTCTGGCGGCTGCTGGAGGAGCTGGACCTGTATCAGATCCCCACAAAGCTGAAGCGGAAGGGGCAGTATCAGTTCTGGAATGGACTTATGGAGGTCCGCAAGCAGCTCCGCCAGAAATGTGAGTCGGAACACCTGCTGACTCGGCCGAATCTGTACCGCCTGGCACTGGAGCTCATCCGGCAGCAGGCAGTGTCCCTGCCGGCGCAGCGGTATGCCATGCTGTCGTCGGTATCCCTGACCTCTTTGGAGAAAGAGCTGTGGCAGGCGCTGACGCAGCAATCCGGGGCAGAACTATTGACGATGCCGATACTGGACGGCAACGCCCTCGCCACACAGCTACAGGGGCGTTGTCGGTTTGTACGCTGTCGGGGTGTGGAGAATGAGGTTCGCTTCATACTGGATGAGGTGCTGCGGCGGGGGAAATCGCCCGATACGGCAGCTGTGGCGGTGCCCAACCCAGAGTATGGGTTCCGGCTGTGGCAGGAGGGAAAGCGGCTGGGGGTGCCCGTGGCGGTAGACGGCGGCATTCCCCTGCGCCACAGTACGCTGTACGGCCTGCTGGAAGGGCTGCATGACTGGTGGGAGAGCGGCTATGAGGTGGAAAAACTGATCCCCCTGCTGCGCAACACCGGCTTGGACGTGCCTTTTCCAGTAAAACTCTCCCAGGAACTCCGAAGGTGGAAGGTGGGCTGGACAAAAGAGCGTTACGCCCTGGTTTGGAGACAGCGGGAGGAGGACAAAGCGGAGATGCAGGAGCGCCGCAGGGTGTGGAAGGCATTTTTTGACCGGTTGTTCCCGGCTGTGGAGGTGTGGGGAGAGCAGAAGCAGGCACTGAGCCAGCTGCTGCAAGAGGGCTGTAAAGTGAAATCGGCGGAAAATGCCGCGGCGTCCTGGCAGCTGCGCAGCATTCTGGAGCAATTGGAGCCGCGGGACGGAGTTTCCGTCATGCAACAGTTGCTGCAGGTCGTAGGGGACAGCCGTTACCTCGGCGGCCGTCCTGCCCCCGGGACTCTGTACTGCGCCAGTCTGGAGCAGTGTGCAGCGGTATCTGGCGATGTGCTCTTTATACCGGGACTTGGACAGTACAGCCTGGAACCAAGCCAGGCGCTCTCGCCGCTGATAGGCTGTGAGGAGCGAAAGGCGCTGGGGCTGCCGGAACGGCAGCTCTCATCGCCGTTGGAGCAGCTGCAGCGGCTGCTGACTGTATGGGAGGGCGAAGTAGTGCTGCTGCGTCCCGGCTTTGTGGTGGCGGAGATGCGGGAGCAGGCGGCGGCGCCCCTCTATGAGGAGCTGTTGGACCTGTGCAATGCATCGGAAGAGGCAGTTGACTTTACCATACCGCTGCCGGAGCAGACGGCAGACCAACAGAAGCAGGCAGCGCCGTCTGTCCCGTCCCAGCCGGCGGGGGGCGAAGTGACGGCGGCAAAGACTGAAAAACCTGTGGATGGCAAGGCCTGGGTGGAGCAGTATGTTTTTTCCTCCACCTCTCTGGAGACGGCGCTGCAATGTCCCTACCGATTTTATCTGCAATACGTCCTTGGCATCTGCCAGCCGGATGTGGTGGAACGGCGGGAGAAGCGCTGGCTGGAGGCTGGTCCTTTCGGTACACTGGTGCATGATGTGCTGGAACTGTACTTCAAGCCGGGGCAGGGCGGGCAGACACCAGACGCGGAGGAGCTGTTGGCGCAGTGCGTGCTTCAGATGAAGAAAACCGAGCCCCCCGCCTCCGATGCGTTGATGCAGCGGGACATCGAGCGGGCCCGACAGTATATACAGCGTGCCATTGCGCAATTTGATGCCGGCCGCACCGTAGTTGGGACCGAGTATGCCTTCGGCAAGGATGGAAAAGACGAACTGTTAATACCCATTGGCGCTTACCATCTCCGGGTGGAGGGCCGGATCGACCGCATTGACCGGCTGCCCTCCGGCGGCTATGCCGTTGTGGACTATAAGACCGGACAGAGCCGCAACTACCGGGAGCACCCCGACCACTATCTCCAGCCGCTGCTCTATACCCTGGCGGCGGAAAAGCTGCTGGGTGAAGGCGCAAAGGTGGAGCAGGCAGGCTATCTCTTCCTGCAGGAGGAGTCGGACAACGAGTGGATGCGGTCCATGGACCAGGTACGGGAGGACGGCCTGAAGCGTCTGGAGGCCCTGCTCCATGAAATCAGCCAGATGGACAGAGATCCGATGTGCAATCCCTGCTATGAGTGGGATAGCAGCACCAATACGCTGAAGCCGACAACGGACCCAAGAAAACAAAATGACCACAGTAAATGCGGCACGTATTGTCCATATAAGCTGCTTTGTGAGGGCGCGGAAGGGGAATCGTCATGAACGCAAGGGAAAAGGCGCTGCGTGCTGCACTGACCGGGGAGGGCGGCACGGAGAGCTTTAAGAAAAACTGGATTGTGGAGGCCGGCGCGGGCGCAGGCAAGACATATACTATCGTACAGCGTATCGTCCAGCAGCTGACTACGGGATACTGTGCGCCGGAGCACATGGTTGCCATTACCTTCACCAATAAGGCGACCGATGAGCTGCGCGACCGGGTGACCCGGCAGCTACGCAAGCTGCGGGACCAGTGTCAGGACGCGGCCGAGCGGCGGCGCTTGGATGGGTTGTATCACGGTGTGGGCAAGATGCACCTGAGCACCATCCATTCTTTCTGTCAGACCATGCTGATGGAAATGCCAATGCAGGCCGGTCTGGATCTGGAGCCCAGGCTGCTGGATGAGGATGAAACAACGGCCTATTACCAGAAGCTGTTTCGCCGGGCCTATCAGGCAAATGCGGAACTGTTTGCATCTCTGGAGCATCGCGGCATCCAGGCTGAGATCCTGGAAAAGCCGTTTGGAGTGGCTATTCGCCACCCCGAATATGAGATCCCCTACGACAAAAAGGGATCGCCAGCTTATCAGCAAGCGGAACGGATGTTCATATCCCGCAGCGAAGAGCTGCGCAGCAGGCTGCAACAGGGCTTCGGCGCTCCTGTGCTGGAGCCCTACTGCGACGACTGGCTGCGGGACGCTTTACATATCAGGGAGATCCGGACTGCCGACGATGCCCAGGCCTTTCTTCTTCGGGTGGATGGGCTCATCAGGCTCCTGTTCCAAAAGGATGGCCTGCGCGTGAAGAGCACACGGCTTAAGGACACCGGAAAGCCTGATCAGACGGAGTATCCACTGCCTGGCCTGGTACGTGAGGATGGAGCAAACACCGCCGCTCTGCTGGCGCTCTGGGAACAGTACCGGGAGGACTGGAAGGAGCTGCGGAATAAGGAAAAACGCAGAGAAGAGAAAAAACAGAAAAAAGAGGAACTGGAGCGGGGCGGAAAGTCCACGGCCAGGGTGGACAAATCGCTTTTGACCCTGCAGGAGGAGATCGACGGTCTACAGGATCGTCTTGACAATGCAAGGGCGCAGCCGGCATGGAAGATGGTCAGTGCTGCACTGGAGCTTGTGCTGGAGTTAGGGGGGAAAAAGCCCAAAAATCCACTTACCGAAGTTTCAGCGCCCATTCAGTACACCATGCTCATGGAACTACTGACACAGTGCCTCCAGTGGGCCCGCGCTGACAAGGCGGAGCACAATCTGCTGACCTTTGACGATCTGCTGCTGCGGGCCCGGGATCTGCTGCGGGACTGTCCGGAGGCCAGGGAGCGCTTTCATCAGCGGTACCGCGTGATCTACGTGGATGAATTTCAGGATACCGACCCGGTGCAGGCGCAGCTGCTGTTCTATCTGACGGCAACGGAAGCATCCTTTTCCACAGATTGGACTCAATGTCGCCCGGCGGCGGGCAGTCTGTTTTTGGTGGGCGATCCCAAGCAGTCCATCTATCGGTTCCGGGGGGCAGACTTGTCCATCTATCAAAAGGTGCGTGACATCTTTGCCGAAGAGAGTGCGGCGCATCCGGATGCCTTTGCCATCGCGCAGCTGCAAACCAACTTCCGCAGTACGGCAGCCATCTGCCACAAGGTGACCGAGCTGTTTGCAACCAAGCTGGACGGACAAAATGGGCAGGCCGCTTTTCTGGCCATGGAGGCAGAGCAGACTGCCTTGGATCATGCTGACAGCATGTATGGATGGAACACCTCAGCCGAGCAGTGTCCGCAGCAGATCGCAGCCTTCATCAGCCAGGCGGTCAAGGACAAAAAGGCGAAACCGGAGGATTTCCTCGTGCTGACATACCGGCGTGAGGAGGCCGATTCCATCTATGGGTGCCTGCGCCAGACCGGGATTCCGGCGCAGGTCACCGGCAAGGCCAAGTTTCGCATGCAGGAGCCCATCCGGCGGCTGGCTCTCTGGTGCAGGCTGCTGCTGGAGCCGGGCAATGATATCGCCCGTATGCATGTGCTGCAGCAATGCCTCGGAGTTCGACCGGCGGGACTGTTTGCCCTGGGGCAGCAGACTGGCCTTTCCCTGCCCGAACTATTTTCGAGAAGACCGGAGGAGTTGGAAGAGCTGTCGTTCGCGCTCCCATCTGCCCGGCACCAAATGACGGTGCAGGCGTTGCAGACCGTGCAGCGGGCGCTAAAACTGCCCATCAAACTGCCTCCGATGGCTATCCTGGATGAGCTTGCCCACGGCAGCTACGGCGTTTGGCCGGCTGGACAGCCTGATGTGGAGGGATACGGCCTGGTTTGTCAATATCTGGAATCACTTCGCAGCAATCGCTGTCAGACCCTGCAGACACTGTTGCAAAAGGCCAAAGAGATCGCAGACAAAAAGACGGTGGACCGGCAGCTGACGCTGCAGGAGACCGGTAGCTGTGTGCGTGTGATGAACCTCCACAAAGCAAAGGGTCTGGAGGGGAATATTGTGATCCTGGCCAGTACGGACTGGAAGGAGAAGGAACCCAAGACCGTTGTGTACGGCAATGAGCTCTGCTTTTCCATACGGCACAAATGTTACGATGAGCAAGGCAGCGGCTGGACACTGCTTGCCCGCCCGCGGATATGGGAAAACGCGCTGGAAGAGGAAGCCCGGCAGGCGCAGCAGGAACGACTGCGCCTGCTCTATGTGGCAGCCACCCGCCCGGCCCAGGCACTGCTGGTTGGTCATCATGCGCCCAAAAAGAAAAAGGATGGGGACGGCGATGGGCAGGAAAAAGATTACTGGGCTGATCTGAAGCTGCCGCTGGTCACAGTAGACAACCGGGTTGCGGACTGCGATGCCGCGCCCCTGCTGGAATCGCCCAGCCCGTCGGCGGCAGTTGAGGACAGCCCGGTGCGGCTGGCGGATGCGGCATGGGATCAGGCCCAGAAGCAGCAGGCAGCACAGCTGCAGCCACCTGCATGGCAGGCCATCACGCCCAGCGGACTGAACCATCCCGCGCCCCCCGCACGTATGATGGAGGAAGAAACGGCGCTGGTGGAGTCCAATCGGGATGAGGCGGGGGTGTCTGACGACGCGGCGGCCGGTGGCGCAGACGGATCCCCCTGCGGCGCTGATTGGGGTACCATGATGCACCGCACTCTGGAACTGATGGTACGCTGCCAGGCATGGGACGAGCATGCACGCGCCCGCTTCGCCCGACAGGCGGTGGAAGAGACCCTCTCCCCCAACGTCCCCCTGACCGCCCTGCAAAGGGAGCAGCTGTTCCGGCAGCAGGTGCCGGCGTCGTATCCGGAGCAGGTGGCGTATCTGAGTGCAGCGGCAACCACGGCCAGCGGATTTCTTGCTGATCCGGACGGCATGCTGCGCGGCTGTCTGGATCAGGGCAAGGCGTGGACCGAGCTGCCCTTTTTCCTGCGGGTGGATGACCCGGAGGATCCCCTCTACGGCCATCTGATGATGTACCGCAAGGGGAAGGGTGACGGCAGCCAGGGCGTGCAGCAGGCGGCATTGGATGTCCAGGGCATCATCGACCTGGCCATTCAAACGCCCCGGGGCTGGATCGTGGTGGATTACAAGACCGACCGTCTGCGGCAGGAGGAAGCGGAAGCAGCATATAGCCAGCGCCTGTGTGCGGAATATACACCTCAAATTCAATCTTATGTGCTGGTGCTGGAGCGGCTGGGCCTGGGCAAGGTGTCCCAGGCATGGCTGTGCTCCATACCCCTGGGCGGGAAATTGATCCGCTTGGCGCTGCCCGATGAGAAAGCGTTGGACAAAGCCCATGGATCATGCGAACAATAGTATGCTCCGGACGATAAAGGAGAGAAGGAACATAGGAACTTCCAGCTAAAAACAAATGTCTCAGCGACTTTGTGATTGAAAACGGCGTACTGATTTGATACATGGGAACGGACCGCCATGTTGTAATCCCCGATGGTGTAAGTGCCATCGGGGAGGATGCGTTCTTTCAGTGCCATCAGCTTGTCAGTGTTACCATCCCCGACCATGTGACGAGAATCGGGGAAAGCGCTTTTGTTGATTGTACAATGCTTGAAAGCATTTCTATTCCTGACAGTGTCACCAGTATCGGAACGGCTGCTTTTGACAGCTGCTGCAATTTGCGGCGTGTTGTCCTTCCTTCCCATATCACGCACATTGAAGATATGACCTTTTCGGACTGCGGCAAACTCGTCCAAATTTACATACCAGATGGTGTCACCAGCATCGGAGCCGATACGTTTGCCAACTGCAACAGCCTTGCTGAGATTGTGCTTCCGGGCAGCATATCTCATATTGGCCCAGGAACGTTTGCTAATTGCAGCAACCTGACAATGATTGTCATCCCCGACGGTGTTACCGATATTCAAGAAGAGACTTTCTTCTGCTGTGAAAATCTTACACGTATAGAACTGCCGGACGGTATTGCGGAGATTGGGTCAAAAGCATTTTGCTGGTGTAAAAATCTGTTGGAACTTGTGTTGCCAAGCAATGTAAGCAGCATTGCTGCT
>DWXY01000011.1 GCA_019118935.1 Candidatus Oscillibacter pullicola | reverse complement strand
GAATTTCGTCAAATTTTTTGCTATGATACTCAGTATACCGTCCCTTTCTATATTCGGCAAGTAGCAGCCTTTTCATTCAGAGAAAATATACAACCAGCCATGGAATTGAACCATCAGAAATTGGGAGGGCTGCGCTTATCACAGACCCAGCCCTCCCGATGTTCTTTCATATCAGACCCGCCTTTGAAACTCCGCCCGGATCTCGTCATAGTACCGATGCACCGTGGAGCGGTCCACCTGCAATTCTCTGGCGATCATAGACTTGCTGGATACGCCGGGGTGCTCACGCAGGTAGGCGGCGATGGCCTTCTTTTTGGGACTTACTCCGTCGGGATATTCCCTACTTGCTCCGGAGCGGAGGGCGGCGATCTCCGCCTTCATCTCCAGAATCAGCACCTTCAGCTTCTCCTCGCACTCCTCACGGGTCTTTGCGTAGACATTCCGGGAGTGCTTCTTGCCGTCCGGCCACACTGGGGAATAGCGGCCCTCCCAGAGATGTTCCCGCAGTTGGCTGACGCACCCGGTTCCTGGCCTTCGGCGAGGTGGTTCTACCGGCACAAAGTCCTGTTTTAGGAGTTCGTCTGTCTGTTCCAGTTTCGGCTCCACTTCTGCCTTGGCGATACCCTGGTCGATGCTCAGCGCCGCTTTCCTCCGCATCTCATCAGTGATATGGGTATAGGTGTTCAGCGTGGTCGCTGAGGAAACATGGCCAATGATGGTGGAGAGGGTCTTTACATCCATCCCGTTTTCCAGGGACAGGGTGGCAAATGTGTGGCGTAAATCATGAAATCTTACCCGTTTACACTCTGCCCGCTCCAAGATTACTTGCAAGCGCTTTCGGACATAGCCGGGGTCGATTGGCTGCTCGGGCTTAGTGCGGGACGGGAACATCAGGTCAGAGAAGACGCCTTTTTTGTACTCTACCAGCAGCTCCACCATGGCAGGTGGCAGGATGATAGTGCGGTTGGCTGCTTTGGTTTTGGGCTCGCTGATGATGAGTTTGCCGCCCACCGGATAGACCTGCTTGTCAATGCGAAGTTTCCCGGTGGCGAAGTCCAGGTCGTCCCATCGGAGGGCCAGCAGCTCGCCCCGGCGCATTCCGGTGGTCAGCTCCAGCAGGAAGAGCTCGTACATTCCCTCTGCCTTGGCCTGGATGAGGAACCGGCGCATCTCCTCCTGGGTCAGCACCTGCATCTCCCTCCCCTTGATGGGCGGGAGCCTGCACCCGGCGGCGGGGTTGCTGTGGATCAGCTTCTCCTCCACCGCCCTGTCCAGGGCCATCTGACAGACGGCGTGACAGCTGCGCACCGAGCGGTCCGCCATGCCCTTTCCACGCTTCTCCGTATTGCTTTTTCTGCCGCTCTCCTTCATGGTCCGGAAGAATTGCTGGAGATCCGCCTGGGTCAGGCGGTTGAGCTGGATGCTGCCCAGGCCGGGGATCAGGTGGTTGTAGATCCAGCCCTCGTAGCTCAGTTGGGTGGTGGGCCGGAGCCGGGGCTTGGAGAAATTCTGGTACCAGTAATCCATCCATGCCCCAAAGGGCATATCAGGCCGCACCTGCGTGGGACGGCGGCCGTCACATTGCTCTTTCAGCCGTTCCAGCTTCTCCAAGCATTCCTTCTTGGTCTTGGCCAGCACATTTTTCGTCTTGGGATTTCCGGCCTCGTCATAGCCCATGACCACCCGGCCCTCCCAGCGGCCGTCCTTCCGCAGGCGGACGGTGCCCTCGCCCCGCTTTCTCTTTCCTGCCATACGCTCACCTCACCATGATATTTTCCATGAAGCCTCCCACGATCTCGCTGGCCCGTTTCTGCATATCGCCGGTGACATGGGTGTAGGTGTCCAGGGTGAAGGACGCCTGGGTGTGCCCCAGGATGCCCGACAGGGTCTTGGCGTCCACCCCGGAGGCCAGGGCGTGGGTTGCAAAGGTATGCCGTAAATCGTGGAATCTGATGCTGGGCAATCCCGCCTTTTTCAGTAGCTCCTTCATGCGGACGTAGGCGGCGTTGGGGCGGGTGGGCCGCTCCGGGCGGAGAGGGTCCGGGAATATCCACTCTGTATAGGAGCGTTTCCTGCGCTCCGACAGGAGCTGGGCCGTGCTGGGCGGCAGGGTGATGATCCGCTTCCCGGCCCCGGTCTTTGTCTCTCCGGCGGTCAGCCTGCCGCCCCGTTCCGCATGGATGGTCCGGCGGACGGTGAGGGTGCCGTGAACCTCATCGAAGTCCTGCCACATGAGGCCGCAGATCTCCCCCCGGCGCAGGCCGGTGGTCAGTTCGGTGTAGAAGAAGTCGTGCCAGACCTTGTCCTCCCGGATGGCTGTCATGAACCGCTCCAGCTGGGCATCGTTCAGGACCTGCTTGGGCACAGCCTTTTTCCTCGGCAGGATGATGCCGTCGGTGGGGTTCCTGGCGATCAGGTTTTCCTGCGCCGCCGCGTCCAGGGCCTCATGGAGGACGCCATGGATGCGGCGGACGGTGGAGCCGGCCAGCTTGTACCCGTATTGCGGGTGCTCCTCCTGGCGGCCGTGCTCCTGAAGCTCCCGGTACAGCTGGCGGATATCCTCGGCGGTGATCTTTCCCACCGGCTTGTCCCCCAGGCGGGGCTTGATGTTCCGCTCGACGTATCCCCGATATCCCTCCAGGGTGGAGGGCCGCACCGAGGGGGCGGCGTACTCCTCCAGCCAGCGGTCCAGCCACTCGCCCAGGGGCATCTTACTCTCCTCCCGCAGATCCACGTCTCGGTACTCCTCGATGTTCCGGTGGAGCTTTGCCAGCAGCTCCTTCTGACTTCCGGCGGATAAGTAGCGGAAAATGGAGTCGCCGTTGCTCTTGTGGCCCACCACGATGCGGCCCTCCCAGCGGCCATCGTCCCGTTTCCGAACCATGCCGTCGCCGGACGGTCTGCGCTTTGCCATAGGCTATTCCTCCTTATTGGGGTCGAGCAGACTGCCGTCGTCCTCGTCCAGAGCCTCCAGGATTATGCGAACTCCCAGACGAAACCCCAGGATGAAGTTCTCCAGGGCCATGGTGCTGCCGATCTCGTTCTCCGCGTTGATGAGCCGGAGCAGCAATGTTTTTTCCTTGTCCTCCAGCAGAGCGGTGAGCTTTTCCTCGCACTCCGCCGACTGTTCCATGGCCTTTTTCAGTGCAGTCCCCGATTTGACGATTTGATCGTTGGGCGTGATGTTTCCAAAGTACAGATTTTCCAGTGTGTCACGCATGTATGCCGCCTCCTTTATCAGCAACACACAATACCACAGAAACGGGAAATAGCCAGGGCAACGGCGAACTATTATCAAATTGTTATCATTTTTTTGGGGGTGTACTGCACTGAACTGCACGCACTGGGTATCAGATCCCGAGGGCTTTTTGTTGTTTACAGTGC
>DWXY01000082.1 GCA_019118935.1 Candidatus Oscillibacter pullicola | reverse complement strand
CTGGGAGAGGGCGGCTTCGGTATTACCTACCTGGGTTTGGACGAGAATTTGGGACGTCTGGTGGCAGTAAAGGAATATTTCCCTACTTCCTTTGTCCTACGGGAGAACTCCGTCTCCCTGGGAGTGACCTGCTACACCAGCCAAGGGCAGGACTTTTATGAAAAGGGGCGGGAGCAGTTTCTGCAGGAGGCCAGAACCATGGCCCGGCTGGACAAAGCGCGGGAGATCGTCCGAGTAATGGACTTTTTCTCCGCCAACAACACAGCCTATCTGGTGATGGAGTTTCTGGAGGGAGAGACCCTGAAGGAACTGGTGGCCCGCCGGGGACCTATCCCGGCGGAGGAACTGCTGGACCTGATGAGACCGGTGGTGGCCGCCGTGGGGACCATGCATCGGGCGGGAATCCTCCACCGTGACGTGAGTCCCGACAATGTGATGGTGCTGAAGGACGGCGGCGTGAAGCTGATGGACTTTGGCTGTGCCCGAGAGCTGGAGGGGGGGCGCACCATGACGGTGGTACTCAAGCACGGTTTTGCCCCTCTGGAGCAGTACACAGGCCGCGGTCAGGGGCCCTGGAGCGATGTATACAGTCTCAGCGCCACTCTGTACTACTGCCTGACCGGGAAGGTCCCGCCCAGAGCGGTGGAGCGGAGCGGAGAGGCGGATGAGCTGACAGCGCCCACCACTCTGGGCGCGGTTTTGACGCCCGAGCAGGAGCGTGCCCTGCTCAAAGGGCTGGCTGTCCGAACCCGGGACCGCTGGCAGAGTGCGGAGGAATTCTACGGTGCGCTGTACAGCATGAGGCCAGACGGCAGCACCTGGGAGGAGCCGACGGCTGAAGAGATAGAAGCGACCAGGACGGAGTATGTGGCCCAGAAGGACGAATTAGAATCCAAGGACAACCTGGAACAGCGGAAAGAAGATCCCGCCGCACACTGGAAGAGCATGTCCAGGTATGCCAAGGTGGGGATCGGCGCGGCAGCCTGCCTAGCGGCGGTCGGCGTATCCCTGGCGGCGCTGGGCGGGATGCCGGCGCCGCCCTCCCTGCAGGATGCCGGCGGCGGGCAGCCTGTCTTTAGCGGGGATGCAAGCGAGGTCCAGCCCGTGGGAACGGAGGACCAGGCAGAGGATGCGGAGGAGGCCGGCACCCTTCCCATGCTGCCGGGAAACGAAACGGAGCAGGGGCCGGAGGAGCCCGGCGGACAGACGGAGCAGGATCCTGAGCCTGCAGAGGTCCGGCCGGGGCAGAACGGGACCGCATCGTCCTCTGCGGCAGAGGAACAGCCCTCCGGGCAGACCAGTACGGGTAGCCCGCCAGCGGCCCAGACCCAGATGTCCGAGCTGACGGCGGAGGAGCTTTTTAACGTCGGTGTGGATGCCTATATGGCCGATGATTATGATACGGCTGTGGTGCGGCTACGCCAGGCAGATGACAAAGGGCATCCAGATGCCGCGGACTGGCTCTCCATGGCAGGTAGCGAGTATTGGGAGGAGCGAAGGGATCTGGATTCTGCCTTGAGCGTTCTAAACGACGCTCACCAGCGGGGTAGTACCCGGGCATCCGGCGACATGTGCGCCATTGCCTATGATTTTTATTCGGAGGAAGATTTCCGGCAGGCCCTGCAGATTTATCAGACAGCGGCGGATCTGGGAAACGGTGGAGCGATGTACAGCCTGTATCTGCTCTATTTATATGGCAACGGGGTGGACCAGAGTGACGCCACGGCATTTTCCTGGGCGATGAAGTCGGCACAGGCGGGAGATTCCAACGGATACATGGCGGTCGGAACCTGCTATCTCAACGGCAGAGGTGTGGGACAAAACCGGGATGAGGCCCGAAAGTGGTTCCAGAAAGGCGCGGATGCGGGTAACACGTCCTGTCAATATTATCTCAATCAGATGGACCAGGGCAGCATGTGACCGTACATGTGGCGGTAAGTAACTTGGAGAGGTGAGTGAGATGGAGCAGATCTGTCCCTACTGTATGTATATCCTGTCGGAGGAAACATGTTGTCCCGGTTGCGGGAAGAAACCGGAAGCCTACCGGCCCTCGTCCCACCACTTTCCTCCCGGTACACGGCTCCATGACCGGTATCTTCTGGGCCGGGTGCTGGGAGAGGGGGGCTTTGGTATCACTTACCTGGGCCTGGATACGGAACTGGAGCGGCGTGTGGCGGTGAAGGAGTACTTTCCCACCGCCTTCGTCAAACGGGAAACGTCTCTTACCCTTGCAGTGACCTGTTACACTGGCGCGGGGCAGTCCTACTATGAGAAAGGCCGGGAGCAGTTTCTGAAAGAGGCCAGAACTATGGCCAAGCTGGAGAATATCCCGGAGATCGTTCGGGTTTTGGACTTCTTCCAGGCGAACAATACCGCCTATATCGTGATGGAGTTTCTGGAGGGGGAAACGCTGAAAGATCGCACCGCCCGGCTGGGGCAAATCCCATCGGGTGAACTACTGGAGCTACTGCGCCCGGTCATGGGAGCCATGGAGACCATGCACCAGGCAGGAATTATCCACCGGGACATCAGCCCCGACAACCTGATGTGCCTTCCTGACGGCCGGGTGAAGCTGATGGATTTTGGCTGCGCCAAGGATATCGGGGGTGGCAGGACCATGACTGTCACCCTCAAGCAGGGCTTTGCACCTCTGGAGCAGTACACAGGCCACGGTCAAGGCCCCTGGAGCGATCTTTACAGCCTCTGTGCCACCATCTATTACTGCCTCACCGGCCGTATCCCCCCGGCTGCTCTGGAGCGGGATAAGGACCAGGACCGGGAGCTGGATCCGCTGATTCCCCCCAACCAGCTTGGTGCGAATCTGACGGCCCGTCAGGAGTGGGCGCTGCTCAAGGGAATGGCGCTCCGGGCCCGGGACCGATGGCAGACCATTGGGGATCTGTATGGGGCCCTCTACGGTGTCAATCTGGACGGGACGGCCTGGGAGGAGCCCTCCGGACAGGAGGGGCAAGCCGAAGGAAAAACCGAGTATGTGAACAGTGAGGAATCCCACTTTTCTGGTGATGGGCAGACAGAGGACGCCAAGCCGCCCACACCCGAGAAAAAGCGGATCTCCAAAAGAGCGCTTGGCATCATCGCCGCCTGCTGCGCACTGGCAGGCATCACAGCGGCAGCTCTGGGGGGAGCGCTGCTCTCCACGCCGGAGAGCAGCCCCGATCCCGACGGCGGCAGCGTGATCCTGTCGGGAGGGGAACTCGATGACACCTCCGATACTCCTGCGGAGGAGAATCTCCTTTCTCAGGACGAGACGCAGTCTGCGGGCGTTCTTCTGCCCGGCATTTCAGAGGACGCTCAGGAACAGGAGGGGGAAGAGCCCAAGGAGGGAAAACCCTCAGCCGATGAAGGGGAGACCGGGTCTGCCGATGCAACGCCGACCGCCAAGCCCACACAGCAACAGAACCAGCCCACTCAGCAGGCCGCTCCTCCGGCCCAGACGGAGCCGGAAAAAACCTCGATGCCCACCAAGGCAGAACTGGAGAGCCAGGCGAAAACCGCGGCGGCAGAGGGCAGGTACAGCAATGCGGCAGACCTCTACCGACAGATGAAGGAACTGGGCTATATTTCCGGCAGCAAACTGGCCGTCTGCCTGACAGAATTGGCTGGAGATGCGGAGTCGGAATGGTACGATACTGCCTACGGAGACAACAGCTCTCCCCTGATCAAGACGGCCTATGACCTCTATGTGGAGGCGGCCAATATGGGCAACAAGGAGGCCATGGCTGCTGTGGCCTACTGCTACGACTATGGACACTATGTCAATCAGGACAGCGGAAAGGCCTGCCAGTGGTGGACCAAGCTGGCCAACACTGGGGACGGTCCGGCCTGCTATTTTGTAGCTCAGTATTACGCAGACGGCAATGGTGTTCCGCAGAGTACCCAGACGGCTATTGAATGGCTCAACAAATGCTTGGAATATGGTGCCGGATATGTGGAAAGCGACGCCCAAGCCCTGCTCGATGAACTGCAGGGCGGATGAGGAGAAACGGGAGGATTACCAATGGAACGCATCTGTCCCTATTGCATGCACCATTTGAAAGAGGATGGGAGCTGTCCCTGCTGTGGAAAGAAAGCAGAGGGGTATCAGCCCGCCAGTCACCATCTCCCGCCGGGCAGTATTTTGCAAAGCCGCTATGTGGTAGGCCGGGTGCTGGGAGAAGGTGGGTTCGGCATCACCTACCTGGGAATGGACGCCAATCTGCAGCGGCGGGTGGCGGTGAAGGAGTACTTCCCCACCTGTCTGGTCAGCCGTGAAACCTCCCTTTCCCTCAGCGTCACCTGTTATACCCAGAACTACCAGGATACCTATGATAAGGGGCGGTCCCAGTTTCTCAAAGAGGCACGGACCATGGCCAAGTTGGAAAGTATCCCGGAGATCGTCCAGGTGCTGGACCATTTCCAGGATAATAACACGGCCTATATCGTGATGGAGTTTCTGGAGGGGGAGACACTGAAGGACCGCACCGCCCGGCTGGGGCGTATCCCATCGGGCGAGCTGCTGGAGCTGCTGCGCCCGGTCATGCGGGCCATGGAGGCCATGCACCAGGCGGGAATCATTCACCGGGACATCAGTCCCGATAACCTGATGTGCCTTCCCAGCGGCAAGGTAAAGCTGATGGACTTCGGCTGTGCCAAGGAGATCCAGGGGCAGCCTACCCAGACCGTGATGCTGAAGCACGGCTTTGCCCCCCGGGAGCAGTATGTGGGCCGGGGACAGGGGGCGTGGAGCGATGTGTACGCCCTGTGCGCCACGATCTACTACTGCCTGACGGGCAAGGTCCCGCCCCGGTCGGTGGAGCGGCAGGACGGCGATCAGGATGCCCTGACGCCGCCCACCCGGTTGGGCGCTGAGCTGACAGAGCAGCAGGAATGGGCACTGTTAAAAGGCCTTACAGTTCGGGCACCTGACCGTTGGCAGAGCATGGCGCAGCTGTTCGGGGCGCTGTATGGCGTCACGCTGGAGGGACAGCCTTGGCGCGAGGATGATGAACCGTCTGAGGATGCGGGACACACGGAATTTTTTCATCAGCAAAAAGCGAAAACGTATTCGGACGGCGGTGCTGCCGGAGAAGGAGCCTCCGGCAATGCCCAGCGGTATGGCAGAAAATTCTCACGCGGGATGATCGCTGCGATGACGGCAGTGATCTGTGCGGGGATCACCTTGGCGGTGGCCCTGCCTTTGATGGGCAGCCAGAGAGCCGCTGTGCCTGCAGGAGCTGCGCAGCAGGGGGCTAATCATGTCAATTCACAGACTGCCGGACAGACGAACATATCGGAAGAGGTCCCGGGGGATAGTTTGGCGATGCCGCAGCAGGAAGAGATCCTTTCTGATGCGGCGGAGTCTTCGGGATCAGAGCCATCTCAGCCGGAACAGAATGTCCCGCCGCCGGCATCTAATAATCAGACGATGCCGCAGGAGCCTGCGCCTGCAAAGCCCCCCCAACAGGCCGAACCTAAGCCAGCCGCTCAGCCGACGCAGGCAGAACTCACGGCTCAGGCGGAGAACTATGCTGCTAACGGTCAGTATACCCAGGCCGCCGACGCATACCGACAGATGCACACGCTGGGCTATCTCTCTGGAGGGGATCTGGGGGAACAGCTGTGTAGCTTGGGCAATGACGCCCAGGAGGACAGCGAATATGAGATGGCCGCCCAGCTCTACCAGCAGGCTGCGGACCTGGGCAACGCACTGGGCAAGCGGCTGCTATCCGTCTGCTACGAGTTCGGCACCGGGGTACCCCAGAGCCAGGAGAAGGCATTTCAGCTGAATCTGGAGCTGGCTCGGGAAAATTACGGAGCCTCGGTGTACTACGACGTGGCCGCAGCCTACACAGATGGTGTGGGGACGGCCCGGGACCCAGAACAGGCCATCTATTGGTGGAATCGGTATCTGGACACCGACGACCCCAAAGACACCACTCGTGCAAAGATCCAGGATAAAATTGCCGCGCTGGAAGCCGAGTGTTAAAAAAACGGGCGGGGAAACCTTCCCCGCCCGTTTGGCTTATTCACGAACCAGCACAAAGGCCTGCGCACCTCCGGCCAGAGCCAGGGACTGTCCAGGCAGTAGGGGAGAGGGACAGCCCGGCGAAAGGTCGCTCCCCCCTGCGGCGGTACCGTAGCGTGAGTGGAGGTCAGTGATGAGCACAGTTCCCCACACCAACTCCACCCAGCAGTGGCGGCGACTCACGCCCCGGGTATCCGGCGGAAAGATCAGCTGGCACAGATCCGGCTGCCGCCCAAGTGTGAGCGGCGGGGCCAAGGAAAGCGTTTTTCCGGCAAACACCCCCGCAGTTCCCCGGAGGCACAGGCCGGGCCGGACCCGGGCGTTCACCTCCTCCTCTGCCTCCCTCAGAGCAGACAAAAGAGCGTCTCTATCCGGGAAGCGGCGGGTGGGCTCCAGCCGCAGCCCCCGGTCCAGCAGGCGGAACAGGGCCTCCTCTCCGGCAGGGCAGGCTTCCGCAGCCAGCGTCCGGAGGACAGCGCGGCGGTCTGACGGGCCTGTCCTTTCCGGCATTTCCTTTCCAGACAGCAGGCGGACCAGCAGCGCACACAGCCGGTAGACGGCCCCCGTTTCCTCAGACGAGGCAGTTCTCCGCAGTTGTTCCTCCGGGGGCTGGGGCAGTGGGAAATAGTCCCGGAGGGTACCAGCAGGCAATGCAGCCAGTGCAGATGTCAAAGGGACGGCCTGCCACAGGGGGAGCGCATTCCCCTCCGAAGCGGTCAGGAGCAGAGCACGCATCTCGTCGGGGTATGTGGTTTTGGGAAACACGGCGCCACCTCCCTGGGGATTTTTGATAGATTCAGTATACGGTATCGGGGTCAAAAGGACAAGTCATTTGGAGGAAACGGAGGAAAACGCCATGCGCATCGAGCTTACCGAGCAATCCGGGCTGGAGGTGAACCGGCTTTCAGCGGCGGATATGACGCCCGCCATGGCGGCCCAGTATCTGGCGGGAAAGATCCGGCTGAGAGGCTTTTGGGACACCCTGCGGAGTCTGTATCCAGCCGGTGATCTGAGAGACCGGGTGACGGAGGCGCTGTGCCAGCCGGGAGATGATCCCAAATCGGTGGCCCGGCGGGTCCGCAACTGGGAGCAGGGGAAAAACGCGCCCACCGACCGGGAGGGCCTGTTCCGCATTGCCTTCGGCCTGGAATTGGATGAGGAGCGGACCTCTGTTTTACTGGGAATGTGTACGGATTATGGCATCCACTACCGAAACGGCAGAGAGCTGACCTACGCCTACTGCCTGCGGAAGGGGACCTCCTATCGCCAGGCCGTCAGCCTTTACCATTCCCTGCCTGATCCGGAGCGGCATCCGACCAGAGAACGGCGGGGGATGGAGGATACCCGGCAGATGGTGTCCATCTTCTCCGATGTTCGGGACGACGGGGAATTTTCCTGGCTGTACGAGTCCTATCTGGGTGCATTCGGTACGCTCCACCGGCGGGCCTGGGACTATTTTGACCGATATTTTCGGGCCCTTTTATCCCCCGATGCGGGGGAAGAGCGCTACTCTATTCAGCGGGCCATGGACACCTATCTGACCTTGCATATGCCCTCTGGAAGCCGCCGCCGGGACCTGACCTTGATCCAACGGATGCTGAAGCAGGGCTGGCCCAATGCCACCAAGCTGAAAAACATCTGCGCCCGAAGAGAGGATGTGCCAAGAAAGCTGCTGCTGTTGCTGTACCTGGTGACGGAGAACGTGGTGGACGGCAGCTATGACGAACTGGATGAGGACTATCTTTCGCCCGAGGAGCTGTTTGAGGAGCACTGGTGGCGGGTGAATCTGATGCTGCAGGACTGCGGGATGCCCACCCTGGACCCCCGGAACGCCTATGATTGGCTAGTGCTCTACTCCCTCAACAGCGCCCTGCGGCAGGATGAGGCTATGGGGGAGCGGATGGAGGCGGTACTGGCCGCTTTGTTTCTTAAAGAAACCGGGGAAACCATCTGAACCGGGATGGCGATGCCTGTGGTATGGTTAATGTAGGCAGGCAGTATATTCCTGTTGTACA
>DWXY01000081.1 GCA_019118935.1 Candidatus Oscillibacter pullicola | reverse complement strand
ACGGCGCCGGCAAGTCCACCCTCATCCGCCACCTGACGGGCATCTTCCGCCAGGACGCGGGCACGGTGCGCATCGGCGGCGAGGACGTGTGGGAGAACGCCGCCCTGAAGGCCCGGATCGCCGCCATCCCCGACGACTGGTACTACTTCCTTCAGTCCTCCATCCGGGATATGATGCGCTTTTACCGCGGATTTTATCCCGCTTTTTCCATGGAGCGGTATGAAAAGCTGAAGGAGGTCTTTCAGCTGGATGAAAAACGTCCCATCCGCCGCCTGTCCAAGGGTATGCAGAAGCAGGCGGCCTTCTGGCTGGCCCTGTGCTGCATGCCGGACTACCTGATCCTGGATGAGCCGGTGGACGGCCTGGACCCGGTGATGCGGCGGCAGGTGTGGTCCCTGGTGCTGGGGGACGTGGCCCAGCGGGGCACCACGGTGCTGGTGAGCTCCCACAACCTGCGGGAGCTGGAGGACGTCTGCGACCACGTGGGCATCATGGACCACGGCCGCGTGCTGCTGGAGCGGTCCCTGGCCCAGCTGCAGGACAACATGGTGAAGCTGCAGGTGGTGTTCCCCGACGGGGTGACGGAGGTGCCGGCGGACCTGCCGGTGCTCCACGCCAGCCGGATCGGCCGCATCCACACCCTCATCATGCGGATGAGCGCCCAGGAGGCGGAGGACCATCTGGCGGCGTACAGCCCGCTGCTGGTGGACGCGGTGCCCCTGACCCTGGAGGAGATCTTTATTTACGAGCTGGGAGGTGCGGACTATGCAGTCAAAGACATCGTACTTTAACGCCACGCTGTTCCGCAAGAACCTGTCCCGGTTCTGGCCACTGTGGGGCCTGGCATCCTTCATCGGCGCCCTGTTCCCCCTGGCGGTGCTGCTGGATATGGTGCACCGGGGCTGGAACGTCCTCTCCGCGCCGGACTTCACCGGCATGTACTATGATGCGGTCAGCGCTGTCCCCGTCATCAATCTGGTCTACGCCGCCCTCTGCGCCATGGCGGTGTGGAGCTATCTGTACAACGCCCGCAGCGTGGGGCTGATGCACACCCTGCCCATCCGGCGGGAGGGGCTGTTCCTCACCAACTTCCTCTCCGGCCTCTCCATGACCCTGATCCCCTACGCGGTCACCGGGGCCCTGTGCGTCGTGGTCTCCCTGTGCGGCGGGGCCTTTGACGCCAAGGGGCTGGCCGTCACTATCCTGGCGGTGCTGGGCGAGAGCTTCTTCTACTTCTCCAGCGCCACCTTCGTGGCCTTCATCACCGGCAACGCCTTCGCCATGCCGCCGCTGTATGCCCTGCTCCACTTCCTGGCGGTGCTGCTGGACTGGCTGATCTCCTCCTTCGCCCAGGGATTCATCTTCGGCTTTTCCACTTATTACACCGGCGTAGTGGAGTGGCTCTCCCCCACCGTGTATCTGGTCAACAACGTCCGATGTGCCCGGCAGTATGTGGAGGTCCAGCGGACCCTGGCGGACGGCACGTCTTACACGGACCGCGTCCTGACCGCCGCAGATCTGGAGAACTTCTGGCTGATCGGTGTCTACACCCTGGTGGGACTGGCCTTGGCTGCCCTGGCCCTCATCCTCTACCGCAGGCGCCGCAGCGAGACCGCCGGCGACGTGGTGGCGGTAGGATGGCTGCGGCCGGTGTTCCGGTACGGCGTGGCAGGGCTCTGCGCCCTGCTGGGGGGCCAGCTCCTCTACTCCCTGTTCTGGTATGGCTTCCAGCAGGGGGAGTACTACGACACGCTGCCCATGGTGGTCTGCCTGCTGGCGGCGGGGACCATCGGGTACTACGGCGCCTCCATGCTGCTGGCCAAGGCCTTCAAGGTGTTCCGGGGCAGCTGGAAGGGCCTGGGCATCGTGCTGGCGGGCTGCGCCCTGGTCTGCTGTGTGCTGCACTTTGACCTGCTGGGCGTGGCGGACCGGGTGCCGGAGGCCTCCCAGATTCAGACCCTGGAGATCCGGATCGCCGACAACACCTACACCCTCACGCCGGAGAAGGACGCGGACCTGCTGGAGCAGGTCCGGACCCTCCATCAGGCGGTGGTCGCCGACGAAACCTATGTTCGGGAGATGGCGGCCCGCAGATATTCCACCTGGTCTGAGGATGAGACCCCCAACACGGCATACGCCGGCCTGAATCTCACCTATACGCTGAAAAGCGGCGCCCGGGTGGACCGCTGGTACTCCCTGCTCATTACCCGGGACCGACTGGCCCGGCCGGAGACCTATGACTATCTGCTGGACCAGTTCGTGAACAGCGATGCCGTAAAAGCCCGGCGGCTCCATCTGGATGACGATTTCTGGGCGGTGAGCGGCGGCAGCCTGTACGTGGACACTCGGGGCGAGAGCTACGAACTGGGCAGCCGGGAGGGTGCCGCCATTCTCGAGGCGGTGGGCCGGGATCTGGCCGCCGGGAACTGGGGTGTTTACGACTGGTTCTCCGGAGACAGCGGCAGCAGCTATGCCATGGACCTGGGGCTGGACTTTGAAGGTGCGGACAAGGAGCATTACGACTGGATCTCCATCCATGTGACCCCTGCCATGACGGAGACAGTGGACTGCCTGAAGCGCCTTGGCCTGGTGACGGAGGCGGATCTCGTCACCTACCGGCAGCTGCATCCGGAGGACTATGCCCAGAGCTCTGATTTCTATGAGGACGCAGTGTACGATACCGGCGGAGAGGCCGTCACGGTCTATGGCACCGCAGGTACTGCGGCGGTGTCTCCCGCATGAGCCGGACAAGAACCCGCCGGAGGCATCTGAATCTCCGCTTCGCAGCGCTGTGCCTGCTGATCGTGTTTCTCCTGGCGGGAGCCGCCGTGTGGCTGTGGTCCGGCCGGGGCCTGCCGGGAGAGGGCGTGGAGGTGCCGGACTACGTCCGGGAGGACCTCCTCACCGTGAACCCCTGGTCCCGGCCCGGCACACCCCTGGAGAAGATCGATGGAATCGTGATCCACTACGTGGGCAACCCCGGCACCACGGCGGAGGCCAACCGGAACTACTTTGAGTCTCTGTCCTCCGGGGAGACGGAGACATACGCCTCCAGCCACTTTGTCGTGGGGCTGGATGGCGAGGTCCTTCAGTGCATCCCCCTGACGGAGATCGCCTACGCCTCCAACATCCGCAACGAGGACACGGTGGCCGTTGAGGTCTGCCACCCGGACGAGACCGGGGAATTCTCCCCGGTCACCTATCAGCGGGTGGTGGAGCTGACGGCCTGGCTGTGCCGGACTTTTGATCTGGATCCGGACACTGACGTGATCCGTCACTACGATGTGACGCAGAAGCTGTGTCCCCTGTACTATGTAGAGCACCCGGAGGCCTGGGACGCCTTCCGGGCAGACGTTACAGCGGAAATGGAACGTCAGGCTGAAGTCTCCTGACGCGGAACTTCAAAAATTTTTTGATCCTCCCTGAAACAAAACGGCATTCTCGATCGTCTTATAAAGCAAAGGGAGATTTTACATCAAAGGGGGCCTTTTTCCATGGAGCAAAATCCGGCTGCCGCCACGCTCTGGCGTATGTGGGTGGATACCAAGCGGCGCATTGTCTCCTTCCACGAGGAGAAGGACTGCCAGCTGCTGGAGTTCCGCAGCCACGAGATGTTTTTGAGCTGCGTGGACCAATACGCCTGCAAGCAATACCGTTATCAATGACCCTGCGGGGCCTTTTCGGCCATATCCCGGCGGCTTCAGCCGCCTAAGGAGGCTTTCTGATCCATGTGGCAAAAACGCGGACCAGCGCTGCTGTGTCTCCTGCTGGCAACCGCACTGACGGTCTTTGCCGCCGCCCGCTCCCCCGCCCGTCCGTCCGGCGAAGTGCCTCCTCTGCGGACACTGGAGGAGGAATCCCTGCTCTATGAAGAGACGCCGGTCCAGATCATCTCCCTGTCGGACCTGGAGCCGGTGGATACCCGGGCGTCTGCCAATCCCGTCTGGGCAGAGGGCGGCACCCTGGACCCTGTGGACCGGGCGGAGATGGCATCCGTTCTGGCGGAATGTACATTAAAAGACAACACCATCGTCAGGCTCTACGTCACACCGGAGGGCCTGATTGATGGCGCTTTTTCACGCCCCGGCGCCGGGTGGGTCCGATTTGCCCGGCTGTACCGCGGAGCGGACCAGGGCCCCAATTACGCGGAAACCGCCACCCTTACCGCCTATTCCGGCATTCTGGGGCACGACGGCTTTCTGCTGCGGACCGACGGGCACCGCTCCGGCGTTTACTCCTATGATTACTATTGGTTCGACACTGCCGGGGAGCTGCAGGTCCTCACCGCCAGTATGGACCCGGTGGCCCTGGACCTGGACGGGGACGGGACGGCGGAGCTGGCCTGGGAGATCGCCGAGTGGTGGGGCGCGTTTTCCTTTTACTGCCGGCGGACGGACGGCACCGTCTGCCGTGTGACGCCGTCTGAATACATCGACGCGTCGGGCCTGTTCCTGGCGGCGGTGGAACAGGAAGGACCCGGCCCGGTCCGGCTGATCTACCGCTATCACAGCGCGGACGAGGATCAGGAACAGTTCTGCGCCGTGACGTTCCGGGACGGTGCCCTGGAGATCGAGATGGACCTTGTCTATGTCCCGGCCTCGCCGGAAGACACGATCCCCCTTCCAGACCCCACAGCGGGCGGGACCGCCCTGCCCCATGTGTCCGTCACCGGCCCCGACGGCTGGACCATGGATGGTGCCGGGGAGGCAGCCTATCTGGATCTCTGGTCCCTTCTCTGGAACAGCCCATATCCCTCCAGGGAGGGGGCGGTGATCGTCCCCACCGACGCGCCGCTGGATGCGGAGACCGCCTATACTGTCACCTTCTCCGATCCGGAGACCGGGGAATCCTTCTCCTGGTCCCTGGACGCCGAGGGCATCTGCCGCCTGGACGGCATGGAGGGCAACTGCCGGATGGTGTCCACCGGTGCCGGCTCCCTGCCCGCATACTGTCACGATCTGCTGGCCATTTACTGTGCCGCTAGCCGCACCGCCCAAAGCTACGACGATCAGGGCCGCTGGCTGGGGTGGGACCTGGTGGCAGAGTCGGCGGCCGAAGGGTGAGAGGTTGAGATTTTTGTGAATTTTTTGCAGAATCCGCCTTGACAAACGTTGAAAATGTGATACGATAGTCCGGTAACTTGAATATTCAGGCGTGGAAAAGGACGAGTAACCCTTCGGGTCCTGCCAAGAGAGCCGCCGTTTGGTGCGAGGCGGTGAGGGACGGACGGCGAAAATCACCTTGGAGCCTCCTGCTGAAAGACGACGCGAGTAGGTGTGGACGATTGATGCCCGTTACAGCATCGGCCCGTGACAGCGGGCAGTGAGGGGCCGTGTCCCGCAAGGGCGCAGCAGCGAGAGTGGTACCGCAGAGTGTTTTTAAACGCTTTGTCTCTTGAACAAGAGGCAAGGCGTTTTTTGTTTTCCGGAAGGATGTGTTCTCTAGTGAACTGCCCAAACTGCGGAAAGGAAATGGAAGAGGGAACTCTGCACACCCGGAATTACCCCTTCTGGACGCAGCAGGAGCTCCGATTCTTTCGGGCCCCCACAGACACAGTGGAGCTGGGCCCCATTGGCGATGACACCACCAGCGTATTTACGCGGGATCCGTTCCCGGAATTTCCCCATGCCATGCTCTGCCGGGAATGCGGCCTTGTCGCCTTCCCGTGCAACTTGATTGAAAAATCCAAAAAAGTATGAAATAGGAGGAGCGATATGGACTACAACAAGACCATCAATCTGCCCAAGACCGACTTCCCCATGCGGGCGGGCCTGCCCAAGCGGGAGCCGGAGATGCTCAAGCGCTGGCAGGAGCAGGACGTGTACAACGAGCTGCTGAAGAAGAACGAGGGCAAGCCCCTCTTCAATCTCCACGACGGCCCGCCCTTCTCCAACGGCGGCATCCACATGGGCACCGCCATGAACAAGGCCATCAAGGACATCATCACCCGGTCCTACGCCATGCGGGGCTACTACACCCCCTATATCCCCGGCTGGGACAACCACGGCATGCCCATCGAGTCCGCCATCATCAAGCAGAACAAGCTGAACCACAAGGCCATGAGCATTCCGGACTTCCGCTCCGCCTGCCATGACTTCGCCCAGCACTATGTGGGCGTGCAGATGGACGCCTTCAAGCGCATGGGCGTCATCGGCGACTGGGAGCACCCCTACCTCACCATGAACCCCGGCTTTGAGGCCGAGGAGGTGAAGGTGTTCGGCGCCATGTACAAGAAGGGCTATATCTACAAGGACTTCAAGCCCGTCTACTGGTGCCCCCACGACGAGACCGCCCTGGCGGAGGCGGAGATCGAGTACCAGGACGACCCCTGCACCACCGTGTATGTGAAGTTCCCCATGCACGACGATTGCGGCAAGCTTTCCGGTTATGACAAGCTGTTCTTCGTGATCTGGACCACCACCATCTGGACCCTGCCGGGCAACCTGGCCATCGCCCTGCATCCCGACGAGTCCTACGCCGTGGTGAAGGCCCCCAACGGCGAGGCCTATATCATGGCCGAGGCCCTGGTGGAGAAGGTCATGCGCTTGGGCGGCTTCGACACCTGGGAGGTGGCGGAGACCCATCCCGGCGCCTTCTTTGAGAACATGCTGGCGGACCACCCCTTCCTGCCCAAGACCTCCCGCCTGCTGCTGGCGGACTACGTCACCATGGACTCCGGTACCGGCTGCGTCCACACGGCCCCCGGCTTCGGCGCGGACGACTACGAGACCTGCAAGCGCTACGGCGTGGAGATGGTGGTGCCCGTGGACGACCAGGGCCGCCACACGGAATACGCCGGCAAGTACGCCGGTATGAAGACCGACGAGTCCAACCCCGTCATCCTGGCGGACATGAAGGAGAGCGGCATGCTCTTTGCCAGCGAGGACATCATCCACAGCTATCCCCACTGCTGGCGCTGCAAGGGCCCTATCATCTTCCGGGCCACGCCCCAGTGGTTCTGCTCCGTGGAGTCCTTCAAGGACGAGGCCTGCGCCGCGTGCGACGACGTGCGCTGGGTGCCCGGCTGGGGCATTGACCGGATGAAGTCCATGATCCGGGAGCGCAACGACTGGTGCATCTCCCGCCAGCGCAAGTGGGGCCTGCCCATCCCCGTGTTCTACTGCAAGGACTGCGGCAAGCCCATCTGCACCGATGAGACCATCGACGCCATCTCCAAGCTCTTCGCCGCCGAAGGCTCCAACGCCTGGTTCGCCAAGGAGGCGGAGGAGATCCTGCCGGAGGGCTTCGCCTGCCCCCACTGCGGTGCCAAAGCCGGCTTCACCAAGGAGACCGACACCCTGGACGGCTGGTTCGACTCCGGCTCTTCCCACTTCGCCGCCATGAAGAAGGACCAGGGCTTCTGGCCCGCCACCATGTATCTGGAGGGCCTGGACCAGTACCGCGGCTGGTTCCAGTCCGCGCTGCTGACCGCCGTGGGCGCCTTCGGCCAGGGCGCGCCCTTCAAGGAGTGCGTCACCCACGGCTGGACCGTGGACGGCGAGGGCAGGGCCATGCACAAGTCCCTGGGCAACGGCATGGACCCGGCGGAGATCATCAACCAGTATGGCGCGGACCTGCTGCGCCTGTGGGCCGCCAGCGCCGACTACCACGCCGACGTCCGCTGCTCTCACGAGATCTTCAAGCAGCTCAGCCAGAACTACCTGAAGTTCCGCAACACCGCCCGGTACTGCCTGGGCAATCTGGACGGCTTTGACGCCGACCAGCTGACGGCGCCCGGGGAGATGGAGGAGCTGGACCGTTGGGCCATCACCCGTCTGAACGCCCTGATGGAGAAGTGCGCCAAGGCATACAACGACTATGAGTTCCTGGTGGTCACCCACGCGGTGAACGATTTCTGCGTGGTGGACATGTCCAACTTCTATCTGGACATCATCAAGGACCGGCTGTACTGCGAGGAAAAGGACGGCGCCAAGCGCCGCAGCGCCCAGACCGCCCTGTTCCTGATCCTGGACACCATGACCAAGCTGATGGCCCCCATCCTGTGCTTCACCTGCGACGAAATCTGGCTCTCCATGCCCCACCGGGCCGGGGACGACCCCCGGAACGTGGTGTTCAACGACATGAACCAGCCCTTCGCCGACTACGACCTGGGCGACCTGGTGTCCTGGGGCACCCTGACGCTGCTGCGGGACGGCGTGAACGCCGCCCTGGAGGCCGCCCGGAACGAGAAGAAAATCGGCAAGAGCCTGGAGGCCCACGTCACCGTCGTCACCCGGGAGGAAAAGCCCCCGGTGGACCTGTCCCATCTCCAGAAGCACTTTGACACGCAGTGGTGGGCGGACTTCTTCATCGTCTCCGGCGTGGACTTCGTCACCGACCCCGCCCTCTACGACCAGGCCGCCGACACCCAGCTCAACGGCGTGCGGGTGGCCGTCAGCGAGGCCCGGGGCGAAAAGTGCGCCCGGTGCTGGATGCACAGCCCCACCGTGGGCGCCGACGCGGATCACCCCACCCTCTGCGCCCGCTGCGCCGCCGTGGTACGGAAGCTCCCCCAGTTCTGATCATCCGAAAACAGCGGTCAAAAAGGTCCCGGCCAATGGCCGGGACCTTTTTCCATGTCGATTCAATTCCCCCGGGCACGCTCTTTTTTCAGCTTCCGGATGTCCTCTCCCGCAAAGGGCAGCAGGGTATATTCCCCTTCGATCCGGGAGGCGATCTGGGGCGTGTACCGCCGGGCCAGCTCTCCCGGCGTCAGGTTCGTGCTGATGATGGTGGAGCGCCGCTCCATCTGGCGGGTGTTGACGATCTGGTACAGGGCGCTCTGAACGAAGGATGTCGTCATCTCGGACCCCAGGTCGTCCAGAATCAGCAGATCGCAGTTCAGCACCCGCTCCACCTGGTCGTCGGCCTCCTCTTCCCGGGTGAACTTCTGCTGCTCGAACTGTGCGAAGATGTGGCCCGCGGTGTCATAGACCACCGAATACCCCTTCTCGCTGACCTCCCGGGCGATGGCGGCGGAGAGGTGGGTCTTGCCCAGTCCCGGCGCACCGAAGAGCAGGAGGTTCGCCGGGCGCTTTCCGAACTGGTGGGCAAAATCCGCGCAGATGTCGTAGATCGTCTCCATGTGCTGCCGGACGGTGACGCCGATGTTCGGGTCATAGCGGTCCGGGTACCAGTCTGTGGAGAAGGTGTCAAAGCTCTGGTGCCCCAGGTCCAGCATCCGGGACAGCTCCTTCTGCTGCTCCCGGGCGTAATAGCCCCGCAGGCAGCGGCACACCCGGCCGTTGCGGTAGCCGGTGTCCCCGCAGAGGGCGCAGGCGGGCGTCTCCTCCAGGGCATCCTCCGGCAGGCCCATCTTCTGCAAAAGCTCCCGCTTCTCCGCCTGGAGGCTCAGGTTCTCATCCCGCAGCACCGCCACCGCCGACCGGGGGTCCGTGCCGTGGCGGAGGGCGCTGGTGATGATGCGGCTCATGGTGGAGCGAAGCTCCCCGTCGATCTCCCGCAGGCGGGGCTGGCGTGCAAAAATCCGCTCCCGCCGCTCCTGATACTGGGCCTGCCGCCTCTGGCGGTCCTCCTCGAACCGCTGGAGGGCCAGGCGCATCACCTTTCCATCATACGCCACCGCCCATCACCTCCTGTTCCGATGCAGCTCCTGCATATATCTGCGCATCTCCGTCTCCGTGTCCCTGGGGGACTGCTGGTCCCCCCTGCGGGCCGCCGGGCGGTCCCCCGCCTGGATCTCCTCCACCGTGTGGAGGCCCGCCTCGTTCCACTTCTTCAAAATGCCGTTGCAATAGGCCCACTTCAGCTCGTGGCACTTCAGCACCGTTTTGTCATAGGCCAGGGCCACGGCCTCCGGGCCAAAGCCCATCTCCTGCCAGGCGAGGATGTACTTCTCCTCCGACGGCGCGGGGAGCCGGTCCCCCAGCTGCAGCGCCTTCATGTACTGGGGCAGGGCCCCCTGGCGCTGGGCGTAGGTCCGGAGATAGGCGTCCGCCGCCGCCTGGGTGTCGATCCCCATGCGGGCCCAGGCGTAGCCCTCCTTCTCGATCTGCTTCATGCCGGGGCGGCGGCCCTCGCCGAACCGGCGCTGCACCCGCTCCACACAGTGGCACACCAGCAGATAGACCACGCCCTCCGGCAGTCCCAGATAGTCCGTCAGTCCCAGCAGGATCCCCACGTCCGGGGTGGTCAGCTTTTTCCCCAGCTTCACCTCCACCTGCCGGGTGAGGGCCTGGAACGCCTTGCTGTGCTCCAGCCGCTCCGCCACGTCGGCGCGCTGATAGACGGGCCGCTCCTCCGCCGGGGCGGGCGGCGTCTCCGCCGGGGCCACCAGGCCCAGCTCCCGCAGGGCGGTCTCCGCCGCCTCGATGCGGCCCCGGTCCCACCGCAGCTCCCCAGCCAGGGACCGGGGCGGCACCGTGCCCTGCCGCCGCAGCAGCGCCAGATACAGCAGCGCCGCGTCTCCGTCGCCCCGATCCAGCAGCCGCTTCACCGTGGCCGCGGACAGGGTGACGCTCTCATCCCCGGTATGTACCAGACAGCTGGGCATCCTCCGCCCCTCCCCTCGTTTTGAACTCTCCCTATTCTACACGATTTTCCCCGGCAGGACAAGCCCCGGCGGAAAAAGTCCGTACCTGCCCCAGCTCCTGGCGGAAATGTGAATTTTTTCAAAACCTCCCGTTTTTCTGTGGCGCTGTCTTTTTTCCTATGATATACTACAATTTATGATAATGGGCGGCATCTGCCCTGCCGCTGATCAATCTACCGACGAGGGGGAAGTTGTTTATGGCAAATCGCGTGGTCATCAACATCTGCGGGGAGGAGCTCACCTTCATTGCGGAGGAGTCCTCTTCTTACATGCAGCGGGTGGGCGCCTACGTCAACGACAAAATGGCGGAGGTCCTGGACAGCTCCAAGGTGGGCCGCACGGACGCCGCCGTCCTCACCGCCGTCAACATTGCCGACGAGCTCTTCAAGGCCCAGGCCGCGGCGGAGCAGCTCCGGGGCCAGATCAAGGAGTATCTGGACGAGGCCGGCAAGGCCCAGAGCGAGGCCAGCGAGCTGAAGCGGGAGGTCTTCCGCCTCCAGCAGAAGCTGGACGCCCAGGCCCGGAAGGACCGGGGATGAGGCCGGAGCTGCTGGCCCCCGCCGGTTCGCCGGAGGCTCTGCGGGCGGCGGTCCAGAACGGCGCGGATGCGGTGTACCTGGGCTGGGGCGCCTTCAACGCCCGCCGGGGCGCGAAAAATTTTTCAGATGAGGAGTTCGCCGCCGCCCTGGCCTACTGCCACGAGCGGGGCGTCCGGGTCTTTCTGACGTTGAACACCCTGGTGACGGACCGGGAGCTGCCTCAGGCGCTGGAGACGGCCGTTCAGGCCGGCCGCCTGGGGGTGGACGCGGTGCTGGTGCAGGACTGGGGCCTGTTCGACCTGCTGCGCCGGACGCTGCCGGACTTGCCCCTCCATGCCAGCACCCAGATGAGCCTCTTCACCTCCGGCGGCGCCCGGGAGATCGCCGCCGACGGCTGCGAGCGGGTGGTCATCGCCCGGGAGTGCTCGGCGGAGGACACCCGTACCATCTGCGAAAACTGCCCTGTGGAGGTGGAGGTCTTTGCCCACGGGGCGCTGTGCATGTGCTACTCCGGCCAGTGCGAGATGAGCGCCCTGATCGGGGGCCGCTCCGGCAACCGGGGCCGGTGCGCCCAGCCCTGCCGCCTGCCCTACGGGGTCAGCGCCCCCGCCAAAAAGGCATATCCCCTGAGCCTGAAGGACAGCTGTCTGGCCGGACGGCTGGAGGAGATGGGGGCGATGGGCGTATCCTGCGTGAAGCTGGAGGGCCGCATGAAGCGGCCGGAGTATGTGGCCGTCATCACCCGCATCTACGCCCGCCTGCTGGAGGAGGGCCGCGGTCCCACCGCCGATGAGCGGGCGGAGCTGGAACAGGCCTTCTCCCGGTCCGGCTTCACCGACTGGTACTGGCAGGGCAAACACGGCGCCGCCATGTTCGGCACCCGTCCGGAGAACGCCCCGGACCCCAAGGACCTCTTTGACGAGGCCCGCCGGACCTATGAACGGGACAGCCTGCGGACGGTGCCGGTGGATTTCTCCTGCTCCGTTTCCGCGGGAGCGCCCTGCACCCTGACTGCGTCGGACCGGGACGGCCACAGCGTCACGGTCACCGGCCCGGTGCCGGAGGCCGCCCGGACCCGAGCCCTGGATGGACTGGAGCTGGAGGCCCGCCTCCGCAAGACCGGCGGCACCGCCTACCGCTGCGACACCGTGGTCACCCTGGTGGACGAGGGGCTGTCCCTCTCCGCCAGCGCCGTCAATGCCCTGCGGCGGGACGCCCTAGCGGCCCTCACCGCCGTCCGCACCGCGCCGCCCAAGCGCCGGGAGCTGCCGGTGCCGCCTCTTCCGGAGGCCGACTGCACGGCGGAGGCGCCCCGGCTCACCATTTCCGTGACCCGGCTGGAGCAGCTCTCCCCCGCCCTGCTGGAGCTGGGCCGCCCGGCCCGGGTCTATGTCCCGCTGGAAGAAGTCTCCCGGCTGGAGTCCCTCCCAGGAGAAGGTCCGGAGTGGTGCGCCGTCCTGCCCCGGGTCTGGCGGGACCGGGACGAGCCGGCGCTCCGCACCTTGCTGGAGCGGGCCCGGGCTCTGGGCTTCACCGGCGTTCTGATCGGAAATCTGGGCCATCTGCCCCTGGTGCGGGGCCTGGACTTCCATCTCTACGGCGATTACGGCCTGAATGTGTTCAACTCCCAGTCCCTGGCCTATCTGAAGGACAAGGGACTGGAGAGCGCCTGCGTGTCCTTTGAGCTGCGGTTCGCCCAGATCCGGGACCTGAAAAAGGTGCTGCCGGCGGAGGCCATTGTCTACGGCCGCCTGCCCCTGATGATCACGGAGAACTGCCTGGTGCAGAACGAGACTGGCTGCCGCCTGGACCGGCAGGGTCCTTGTGTCCCGGAGGACGGTCCCTGCCGCTGCGGCCGGTCCAGTGTTCTGGTCGACCGCACCGGCGCCGCCTTTCCCCTGCTGCCCGCCTACGGCCACCGGACGGAGATCCAGAACAGCAGGCCGCTGTACCTGGCGGACCGGCCGGAGCACCGCAGGCTGGGACTGGCCTATGCCCGCCTCCGCTTCACCACGGAGACGGCGGAGGAATGCGTGTCCGTCGTGCAAAATTATCTGGATGCCGCGCCCGCCGCGGGGGATTTCACCCGGGGGCTTTACGAGCGAGGAGTTGAATGATCAAATGGCAGCCTGGATGGATACCCGCTGGTTTTGGGCCCTTTTGATCCTTACCATCTGCGGAGAGTTTCTGCTTCCCTGCCTGCTGGCCCCGCGGGATCCAGCCTATCAGCCCGGGACTATGGCGGTCAGCGTTCTGGGCAGAAGGGGCGGCCCCGTGGCCCGGGTCTACCGCCTGTGGCTGGCGTGGCTGGGAATATGGCTTCTGGCCACCGCTGCCGTCTACGCCGCCGGTGCGGCGCCGGTCTCCCGGTGGCTGGCTGCGGGATCGGCCGTGTCCCTGGGCGGCTTCGCCCTGGGGGCCGGTATCCTGGCCGCCCTGTTTCCCACCGGGCTCACCAAGGATCTGTCGGACCGCTCTGCCCTGATCCACGGCGTTGCCTCTGCCCTGGGCTTTTTCGCCCTGCTGTTCCTGCCCCTCTGGCGGGCGCTGCTGGCGCTGGAGACAGACTCCCCGGTTATGGCCGGGGCCTGCTTTGCCGCCCTGGGGCTGGCGCTGGTGTTCTTTACCCTGTTTGTCCTCTCGGACAAAGACCGCTTCCAGGGCACTGCTGTGGCCCGGGAGGGTCTTTGGGAGCAGCTCTGCCTGGCGGCCATGTATGTTCCCTTGTTACTAGATGCAATCGTCCACCTGGTTTCCGCCCCCTGAGCTGCACAGTCCTCCGCACGGAGCAGACGGCAACAGCAAAAAGAGATGGAAGTCCAGATGGCGGCTGTCCCGATGGGGGCGGTATCGCGCCGCGGGGCGGCCGCTGGCGAATTCCAGAGGGAACCAGGCGTGCCCGAAAGTCGGGCAAAATCGGCGCAAGCACCGCTCCGACGCCCCCTGTGCGGCAATTTTGCGCGTACGTGCATAGTTGCTGCGAAACGCGTTTCTCTTTGGACCGTGCACGGTCCCTTTCGCTCAGGGAAAGGCCAATAGGCGGCCCGCGCGGCGGGGAACGGCGGAGAGGCGAAGCAGGTTTTGTCCAAAAGGGGGACGTGGCGCTTGTGACGGCAAGCAAGCGGAGTTGCGCGGACTTTGCGGCGTGGACAATGCGGGGGAATACTTCCTCTTGCCCCCTGCGGGAGCAGAATGCACTTGGCCGCCGTCAGGGCAGCCCATCAGCACCCCGCACAGAGCCTTTGCGCTGACAAAAGCAGGGACGCATCTGTCCTGCCTTCAGCGGGACTTGTTTCCTGCGTCCAATGAGTTCGACTGCCGGAAAGCATCGCATTTCCTATACAATTCATGAATCTTCTCTTATATTATACAAATCGTATTCATATCTGGAGTTTGACATGGAAGAGATCAAGGTAAAATATTTCACAGACGACATCGACGAGCTGTGCTACGTGGAGGGCAAATCCGACTGGATCGACCTCCACGCGGCGGAGACCGTGACTATGAAGGCCGGGGAGTTCCGGCTGATCCCCCTGGGGGTGGCCATCGCTCTGCCGGAGGGGTATGAGGCCCACATCGTTCCCCGCAGCTCCACGTTCAAGAATTACGGCATCCTGCAGACCAACTCCATGGGCGTGGTGGATTACACCTACCGGGGCGACGGCGACCAGTGGCGGATGCCCGCCTACGCCACCCGGGATGTGACCATTGAGAAAAACGCCCGGATCTGCCAGTTCCGCATCATGAAAAACCAGCCCAGGCTGACCTTCACCAAAGTGGAGCATCTGGAAGGCCCCGACCGGGGCGGCTTCGGCTCCACCGGAAAGTGAGGGCGCGGCCATGGCAAAGATCGTACTGGCCTCCGGCTCTCCCCGGCGGCAGGAGCTGCTGCAGCGCATCGGCATCACGGACTTCGACATCCGGGTGCCTCAGACAGAGGAGACCTATCCCGCCGGCCTCTCCCCCCGGGAGACGGTGGAGTACATCTCCCGGGAGAAGTCCGACGCGGCCTCCGCCCTCTGCACACCGGAGGAAATCATCATCACTGCCGACACCATGGTGTTTCTGGATGACCAGCGTCTCGGCAAGCCTGTGGACGAGGCGGACGCCCTGCGGATGCTGACGGCCCTCCAGGGCCGCCGCCACACGGTATGCACCGGCGTCACCGTCCGCCGGGGCGGCGAGATCCTGACGGAGAGCGAGTCCACCGACGTGTATTTCCGTTCTGCCACAGAGGCGGAGCTCCGGGGCTACATCCGCACCGGCGAGCCCATGGACAAGGCCGGGGCCTACGGCGTCCAGGGACTGGGTGCCCTGCTGGTGGAGCGCCTGGACGGCGACTTTTTCAACGTGATGGGCCTGCCGGTCCTGCGTTTGAGCCGGATGCTGGAGCGGTTCGGCATCCATTTCTTCTGCTGACCAACGATCAGGAGGGTTTCCTTTGAAGAAATTTTTTCGGGAACACGGCATCTGGGTCCTGTTCGCCACGGCGGTGATCGCCGTGAGCCTGTCCCTTATGTCCTTTTTCTCCAACACCTCCTCTCCCCTGTCCAATCTGGCGGGGATCATCGCCTCCCCTTTCCGGTCGGCCTACACCGCTGTGACAGGCTGGATCACAGACAAGCAGAACTACTACCAGGACGTCACCGCCCTGGAGGAGGAGAACGCCGCCCTGCGGCGGGAAAACGCCATCCTCAAGGCCCAGAACCGCCTGGCCCAGACCAACAATGAGGAAAACGCCCGCCTGCGGGAGCTGCTGAACCTGCGGCCCCAGAACTATGACCTGGAGCTGGAGACGGCCTCCGTCACGGAGCGCACGGTCACCAACTGGACCTCCTCCCTGACGCTGAACATCGGCACGGATCACGGTGTCGAGGTGAACGACTGCGTCATCGACGAGACGTATGCCCTGGTGGGCGTGGTCAGCGAGGTGGGGCTCAACTGGTGCACGGTCCTCACCATCGTGGACACGGACACCTCCCTGGGCGCCCAGGTGTTCCGCACCAAGGACCTGGGGCTGGCGGTGGGCGACTTCTCCCTGATGCGGGAGAACCGCCTGCGGCTGGACTATCTGCCCGCGGACTGCCAGCTGCTGGGCGGCGATCTGGTGGTCACCTCCGGCCTGGGCGGGTACTATCCCTCCGGCCTCTCCGTCGGCACGGTGGAGGAGGTGCAGCTCAGCGACTCCGGCGCCGCCTCCTACGCGGTGCTGGAACCTGCCGCCGACTTTGACAGTCTGGTGGAGGTCTTCGTCATCAAATCCTTTGACATCCAGACCTGACGGGCCGGATGTGCCCATCTGTTCGGAAAGGAGGCTCCGGCATTGCTGGCGCGGAATGAGACCATTTTCAAATGGGCCCTGTATGCCGGGGCCACGGCAGTGTTTTTCCTGCTCCAGGGGGCGGTGCTCCAGCGGATCACCCTCTGGGGCGTCATTCCCTTTGTGTTTCCCATCCTGGTGGCGGTGCTGGGCATGTATGAAGGTCCCCTCCCCGCCTCCGTCTACGCTCTGACGGTGGGGGTGCTGTGCGACCTGCTGCTGCCGGCGTCCATCCCCTGCTTTTACACCCTGATCTTTCCCGCGGCGGGGCTTTGCGCGGCGCTGATCTCCCAGAGCCTGCTGCCGGCGGGCTTCCTGTGCGGGGTGGTCACCTCCGTGCTCTCCTTCCTCCTCACAGACGCCTTTCACTGCGTGGTGCTGTGGGCCGGGGGGAAAGCCGCCTGGGCTGCGGGGGCCCAGGTCTTCCTGCGGGAGGTCTGCGTCTCCATCCTGCTGGTGGTCCCGGTGGTGCTGCTGTTCTCCGCCGTGTTCCGCCGCACCCACCTGGACGACTGAGAAGGAGGCTGTCTATGGACCATAAGGAAGCCCATCATCTGCGCCTGTATGTTCTGGCAGCCCTGTTTTTCATTGTGGCTGCGGTCTATGTCGGTGTCCTGTACGACACGCAGGTGAACAATTACGACTATTACTACGCCAGCTCCGTCCGCAGCATCGCCCGGTCGGAGACCGTGGAGGCTGCCCGGGGCAACATCACCGACCGCAACGGCAAGGTGCTGGTGTCCAGCCGCTCCTCCTACAACCTGACCTTTGACGCCTCCCTGCTGGAGGAGGACGAGGATGCCAACGAGGCCCTCCTGCGGCTGCTGCAGCTGTGTCAGAGCCGGGGGATCAACTGGGTGGACTATCTGCCCATCTCCCGCTCCGCCCCCTTCGCCTACACCATCGACTCCCTGGACAGCACCGCCAGGAGCCGCTTTCTCACCTACCTGAAGGACCTGGACGAGGCCGCGGACGCCCTGGCCGCCTATCTGCTGGAGCATCCCGCCCTGCTGGAGACCACGGACGAGGAGGGCAACACGGAAAACCCCGCCGACGACATCCTGGCGGATGAGGAGCTGGATCAGGCCGGCAAGGCCCAGGCCCTGCTGGAGGAGCTGACCTCCAGCCAGCTGACCGGCGCCATGCTGGAGGGGGCCGGTCTCTCCGCCACGCGGCTGATCGCCCTGATGCGGAAGGATTTCGGCCTCTCCGCCTCTTTTTCCGTGGAGGAAGCCCGGCTGGTGCTGGGCGTCCAGTACGAGATCCGAAGCCGCAATCTCGCCAAGACGGACCCCTATGTGCTGGCGGAGGACATCGACGCGGAGATGATCTCCCTGCTGAACGACGGCGATTACGCCGGGGCCAAGGTCACCCCCTCCTCCATGCGGGAGTACGAGACGACCTACGGGGCGCATATCCTGGGGTATCTCGGAAAGATCAACGACAGTGCGGAAAAGGAGGCTCTGGGCGAGGGATATAACTGGAACGACTATGTTGGCAAGGACGGCGTGGAGGCGGCCTTTGAGTCCTATCTCAAGGGCACCGACGGCACCCGGGTGGTTTCCCTGAACGAGGACGGCAAGATCACCGGTGAATATTACTCCAAGGAGCCGGTGCCCGGCAACACCGTGGAGCTGACCATCGACCTGGATCTCCAGCAGGCAGCGGAGGACGCCCTGGCCGCCACCATCACCGGCATGAATACACAGGATGGGGATGAGACCCGGGGCGGCGCCGTGGCGGTGGTACAGGTTGGCACGGGAGAAGTTCTGGCCCTGGCCTCTTATCCCACCTATGATCTCTCAACATTCCGACAGAGCAGCATCTACGCGGCTCTCTACAACGACCCTGCCCACCCCTTCACAAACCGCGCCACCAACGGAAGGTACGTCCCCGGCTCCACCATCAAGCCCCTGACTGCCGTGGCCGCGCTGGAGGAGGGGATCATCACTCCCACCCAGGAGATCTACTCTCCCAGCCGGTGGGTCTATCCCAACGATCCCACCCGCAGCGGCGCCAACTGCGCCGGCGGCAACCACGGCCTCATCAACGTGACGGAGGCCATCACCAAGTCCTGCAACTACTTCTTTGCTGAGATGGGATACCGGATGGGGATGGACACCTTCCGGGAGTATTTGCAGGCCTTCGGCCTGGGAGAGCATACCGGCGTGGAGATCGGCGACGCGGCCGGCACCCTGCCCAGCAATGAGGCGGGCCACGACCAGACCCCCTGGGCCACCTTCGGCCAGGCCAACCAGCTCTACACGCCCCTCCAGCTGGCCAACTACATCGCCACGCTGGCCTCCGGCGGACAGCACTGCAAGGCCCACCTCCTGAAGGCTGTGAAGTCCTATGACAACACGGAAGTCCTGGCCGTGGGCGACACGACGCCCACCAACGTGGTCTCCATGCAGGATTCCACGCTGGAGGCGGTGAAAAAGGGCATGCTGGGCTACACCCAGCCCGGCGGCTCTGTTTACAGCGCCTTCCGGAACTGCGTGGTCACCGCCGGTGCCAAGACCGGAACCTCCGAGTTGGGCGGCGACCAGACGGAAAACGGCGTCTTCGTCTGCTTTGCCCCCTATGACGATCCGGAGATCGCCGTTGCCATCGTCATCGAGCACGCCACCTGGGGCTCCAATCTGGCCACCACGGGCGTGGACATTCTCAACGCCTACTTTACCGCCGACGAGACCGGCAGCGCTGTCACCGGCGAAAATCAACTGCTTCCTTAAGGAGACGCATCCCCATGAGCGAACCCTTTGTCTTTGATCCCCGCTGCGACCTGTGCAAGGAGCCCTTCGGCGCCGTCTCCTGCGGAACGGCGGTCACCTTTCACTGCCGCCCCCTGGCCGCGGAGGGCTTTTCCCACTGTGCGCTGGTCCTCTCCTATGAGTTTGCCGGGACGCAGCGGGAGCAGGAACTGCCCCTGGAGGGCCCCGCAGGCGAGCGGCTCTGCTTCTCCGGCACGCTGACCGCGCCGGAGCTGCCCGATCTCATCTGGTACCACTTCCGCTTCTGGCGGGAGGACGGCACCGGCTGCCTGCTGGACAAGACCGGCTACCGCAGCGACGGACAGGCCGTGTCCTGGCAGCTGACGGTCTACCAGGAAAGCCATACGCCCAGCTGGTTTGGGGCAGGTGTGACATACCAAATTTTTCCAGATCGTTTCTGCCGTCTGGCACCCGTGGACCCTGCGGGCCTGGTAGGCCGGCGCTGGGTCCACGAGGACTGGGATGACACGCCGGAGTGGCGGCCGGATCCGGACGGTGAGATCCGCAACCGGGACTTCTTCGGCGGCACTCTGGCGGGGATCACGTCGAAACTGGACGATTTGAAAGCCCTTGGCGTCGCCACGCTGTACCTCTGCCCCATTTTCGAGTCCGCCTCCAACCACCGCTACAACACGGCGGACTACACCCGCATCGACCCCATGCTGGGCACGGAGGCCGATTTCCGCACCCTCTGCGCCCAGGCCCGGCAGCGGGGGATGCGGGTGATTTTGGACGGCGTGTTCAACCACACCGGGTCCCAGAGCGTGTACTTCAATGCCGACGGCTATTACCCCACCCTGGGCGCCGCCCAAAGCCAGGACTCCCCCTGGTACAGCTGGTACCGCTTCCACCACTGGCCGGATTCCTACGACTCCTGGTGGGGCATCCACACCCTGCCGGCCGTGGAGGAGTCCTCTCCCTCTTATGTGGATTTCATCATTGACGGCGAAGACTCCATCATCCGCCGGTGGCTGCGTGCCGGTGCCTCGGGCTGGCGGCTGGATGTGGCGGATGAGCTGCCGGACTGGTTCCTGGAAAAGATCCGCGCCGCTATGGAGGAGACGGACCCCGACAGTGTCCTGATCGGCGAGGTGTGGGAGGACGGCTCCAACAAGATCGCCTACTCCCAGCGGCGGCGGTATCTGTTGGGCAGCGAGACCCACGGGCTGATGAACTATCCCTTCCGCACGGCGCTGCTGGCCTATCTCTCCGGCGGGGATGCCGATGATTTCCGAGAGGCCATGGAGACCCTGCGGGAGAACTATCCCCCGGCAGCCTTTTACTCCGCCATGAACTTTTTGGGCACCCACGACACCCCCCGCATCCTGACGCTGCTGGGTGCGGACCGAACGCCGGACACCAAGGCGGAGCGGGCTGCCTACCGGCTTTTGCCCTGGGAGCGGGCGGCGGGCATCGCCAAGCTGCGGCTGGCGGCGCTGGTGCTGTTCACCTTTCCCGGCTCTCCCATGATCTACTACGGAGACGAGGCCGGGATGGAGGGCTTTGAGGACCCTCTGAACCGGGGAACCTACCCCTGGGGCCGGGAGGACCGGGATTTGCTGGCGTGGTTCACCCGGCTGGGCGCTCTGCGGAACGCCTATCCCGCCCTCCAGTCCGGCACCATCTCCTGGCTCTACACCGCCGGTCCCCTGCTGATCTTTGCTCGGCAGGACGGCGGCCAGCGGCTGACCACGGCCGTCAACGCCTCGCCGGACTCCCACACCGTCACACTGCTGTGGGAGGGCGCTGCCCCCACCGATCTCCTCACCGGAGACACCCTCCCCTGTTCCGACGGTGTTCTGCGCTTGCAGCTGCCGCCCTGGGGCTGCCGTCTTTTGCTGTGACCGGCTGCGGATGTTTCACGTGAAACATCCGCAGCTTTTTTTCTGCCGTTTGTTTCACGTGAAACATTTTCTCTTCCTTTTCTCTGCTTTTCCGCTTTTCTCCTTGCAACGGCCGTCCACCCTTGTTATAATAAGTGAGCATAAGCATTTCTACCTTATTTGGTATTTTCAGAAAGTAGGTGCCCCCGTGGCAAAAACCATTGCGATTGTGAATCAAAAAGGCGGCGTGGGGAAAACAACCACCTGTGTGAATCTCGCCGCGGCCTTGACGGAGGCCGGGCAGCGCATCCTGCTGTGTGACTTTGATCCTCAGGCCAATTCCACCTCTGGAATGGGCGTGGACAAGACGGTCTCCAAGGGGATCTACGATGCCCTGATCGGCGAAGTGCCGGTGGAGGACGCCCTGGTGCACACCAAATACGGCGATGTCCTCCCCTCCAACAAGGCGCTGGCCGGCGCCGGGATCGAACTGATCGGCATGGAGCGCCGGGAATTCCTTCTGCGGGACGCGCTGGACAAGGTCAAGGACCGCTACGACTTCCTATTCATCGACTGCCCCCCTTCCCTGGAGCTGCTGACGCTGAACGCCCTCTGCGCCGCGGACGCCATCCTGGTGCCGGTGCAGGGCGAGTACTACGCCCTGGAGGGCCTCAGCGACCTGATGAACACGGTGCGGATCGTCCGCAGGTCCCTGAATCCCCGGCTGGAGCTGGACGGCGTGCTGCTGACCATGTTTGACGGGCGGACCAATCTGGCCCTGCAGGTGGCGGAGGAAGTGAAGCACTACTTCCCCGGCAAGGTCTACGCCACTGTGATTCCCCGGAACGTGCGCCTCAGCGAGGCGCCCAGCCACGGCAAGCCCATCACCGCCTATGACCGGACCTCCCGGGGCGCGGAGGCCTACACCGCGTTTGCGGCGGAGTTCTTGAAAAAGCAAAGCGCCTGATTCTCTGGAAAGGAGCGTTCCCATGGCATCCAAGAAACCCTCCGGCCTCGGCCGGGGTCTCGGCGCCCTGCTGGGCGACGACGTATTGAAGGCGGAGACCACCGGCAGCCTGTACCTGCCCATTTCCCAGGTGGAGAGCTGTTCCTCCCAGCCCCGCAAGCACTTTGACGAGGCATCCCTGGCGGAGCTGGCCGACTCCATCCGGGAGCACGGCATCATCCAGCCCCTCACCGTCCGGAAGTTGGCCTCCGGCTACTATCAGATCATCGCCGGAGAGCGGCGCTGGCGGGCCGCCCGGCTGGCGGGCCTTCAGGAAGTGCCCGTCATCGTCATGGAGGCCGATGACCGCAAGGCCGCGGAGCTGGCCATGATCGAAAATCTCCAGCGGGAGGATCTGAACCCCATGGAGGAGGCCGCCGGCTTCCAGTCCCTGATGGAGACGTATCACATGACCCAGGAGGAGGCCGCGTCCCGGGTGGGCAAATCCCGCAGCGCCGTGGCCAACGCCCTGCGGCTGCTGTCTCTGACGCCGCCGGTGGCCAAGCTGGTGGAGGAGGGAAAGCTCTCCGCCGGTCACGCCCGGGCGCTGCTGCCCCTCTCCCCCGCCCTACAGGAAAACGCGGCCGGCGCTGTGATCTCAGGCGGCCTCTCTGTCCGCCAGACGGAAGCCCTGGCCAAGCGGCTGAGTCAGGAAAAGCCGGAAAAAGCTCCCGCGCCAAAGGGAATCGACTATGCCGCGGAGGCGCAGAAGGAGCTGAGCTCCAAGCTGGGCCGGGGCGTGCGGATCGTCACCGGCCGGAAAAAGGGCCGGATCGAGCTGGAATACTACGGCATGGACGACCTGAACGACCTGCTGGAGGCCCTGGCGATGCTCCAGGCAAAGCGAACGAAAACCCCCTGATTGGGAAAGGATGATCTGCCATGAAATTTGAAAAGCGCAGCGGAGACGAGGCGGAGACGCCCTCCCCTGCTCCGGAGGAAATGCCCTCCACCGGGAAAAAGCCCGTTGTCATCTATATCATGATCCTGTTCATCGTGGCCTTTCTGCTGATGGCGCTGTCCTTCCTGATGCACCAGCGCAGCAATTCCGAGGTGCTTGGGGAGCTTCAGGACTCCGTCACCGCCATGCAGGAGGTGCAGGCCACGCAGGACGCCCTGCTGGACCTGCAAAACCAGCTGGATGAGGCCCAGACCACCATCGACGCGCTGGAGTCCTCCGCAGAGGAAGCTGACGCCGCCCTGGCGGAGGCCCAGGGGGAGAGTCAGGCGCTGCTGGCCCTGTACACCATTCAGCAGCAGTATTCCGCGGGAGATCTGGCGGGCTGTCAGGCCAGCATCGACGCCTTCGAGGCGTCTGATTACCGGGACGCGCTGCCCGAGACCTCCGAGGAGGGCGTCACCCCTCCCGCCCAGCGGTATGCGCAGCTGAAGGAGGCCGTGGAGGCCCGTGGAGCAGCCAACGGCTGACCCTTGTTTCACGTGAAACACGCAACATCAATAAATTGAGGAGAGAACCATTATGCTGGATATCAAATTCATCCGGGAGAATCCGGATGCCGTCCGTGAAAATATCAAGAAGAAGTTCCAGGATGCCAAGCTGCCCCTGGTAGACGAGGTCCTGGACCTGGACACCAAGCGCCGGGCCGCCATTGCGGAGGCAGATCAGCTCCGCTCCAACCGAAACGCCCTCAGCAAGCAGATCGGCATGCTGATGGGCCAGGCCAAAAAGGACCCCGCCAAGCTGGCGGAGGCCGAGGCCGTCAAGCAGCAGGTGAAGGAGCAGGCGGACCGCCTGGCGGAGCTGGAGAAGCAGGAAACCGAGCTGGAGGCGGAGCTGCATCACAAGATGCTGCTGATCCCCCAGATGATCGATCCCTCCGTGCCCATCGGCAAGGATGACAGCGAGAATGTGGAGGTCCAGCGGTTCGGGGAGTGCAAGGCACCGGACTTCCCCATTCCCTATCACGTGGACATCATGGAGTCCTTCAACGGCATCGATCTGGACGCCGCCGGACGGGTCTCCGGCAGCGGGTTCTACTACCTGCTGGGCGACATCGCCCGGCTCCATGAGGCGGTGCTGGCCTACGGCCGGGATTTCATGATCGACAAGGGCTTCACCTACTGCATCCCCCCCTTCATGATCCACGGCAACGTGGTGGAGGGCGTTATGAGCCAGACAGATATGGACGGCATGATGTACAAGATCGAGGGGGAGGACCTGTACCTGATCGGCACCAGCGAGCACTCCATGATCGGCCGGTTCATCGACCAGATCCTGCCGGCGGAGAGCCTGCCCCAGACCCTCACCTCCTACTCCCCCTGCTTCCGCAAGGAGAAGGGAGCCCACGGCATCGAAGAGCGGGGCATCTACCGCATCCACCAGTTTGAAAAGCAGGAGATGATCGTGGTCTGCAAGCCTGAGGAGTCCAAGGACTGGTATGAGAAGCTGTGGCGGATGTCCGTGGAGCTGTTCCGCTCTCTGGATATCCCGGTGCGGCAGCTGGAGTGCTGCTCCGGCGACCTGGCGGACCTGAAGGTGAAGTCCTGCGATATCGAGGCCTGGTCTCCCCGTCAGCAAAAGTTCTTTGAAGTGTGCTCCTGCTCCAATCTGGGCGACGCCCAGGCACGCCGCCTGCGCATCCGCTACAAGGATGAGAACGGCAAGATGCAGCTGTGCCACACGCTGAACAACACCTGCGTGGCCCCGCCCCGGATGCTGATCGCCTTCCTGGAGAACAACCTCCAGGCCGACGGCACCGTCCGCATCCCCGCGGTTCTGCGGCCCTACATGGGCGGCAAGGAACTGCTGGTCCCCGCAAAATAATCCGATTTGTAATTTTTTATTTGATTTATACGAACCGTTGAACCCATTTCCAGCCGTTGGAGCGGCGCGCAGCTCTGCTCCGGATCGTTCGGTGCCCCTCCAGCGGCTCCATTCGGGTCAAATCTCTGAAAGCCTTGGGCGCCAATGGCCTCAACATACGTGCACAGGCGCCCGTTCATTTTACACAGGAGAGCCCCATGACTGAACTTACCAAAAAGGCCACCGGCTTCCTGGCGGAGTTCCGCCAATTCATTGCCAGAGGGAATGTGCTGGACATGGCGGTGGGCGTCATCATCGGCGGCGCCTTCGGCAAAATTTCCACCTCCCTGGTCAACGACATCCTGATGCCCCTGCTCTCCCTGCTCACCGGCGGCACGGACTTCTCCCAGTGGCAGTGGGTGCTGCGGGAGGCGGTGTATGACGCCGGCGGCAGTGAGGTGCGCGCCGCCGTTGCCATCCATTACGGCACCTTCCTCTCCACCATTCTGGACTTCCTCATCATCGCCTTTGCGGTCTTCTGCCTTATCAAAGCCATCAACCGCTTTCACCGGAAGAAGGAGGCCGCTCCCCCTCCCCCGCCCCAGCCCTCGCGGGAGGAAGTACTGCTGACGGAGATCCGGGACCTGCTGAAGGAGAGAACATGATGGAACAGCGCCTGCAATCTGGTCTTGCCGCCCTGAACCTCCCTGCGGAGGGAATCCCCGCCCTGGTCCGGTATGGGGATCTGCTGATCGAGACAAACAAGGTGATGAACCTCACCGCCATTACGGACCCGGAGGACGTGGCCACCCTCCACTTTCTGGACAGCGCCGCCCTGCTGACCCTGGAGTCCTTTTCCGGGAAGTCCGTGGTGGACGTGGGCACCGGCGCCGGTTTTCCCGGCCTGCCCCTGCGGGTGCTGGAGCCCTCCATCCGCCTGACGCTGCTGGACTCCCTGAACAAGCGTATCCAGTTTCTGGAGACGGTGTGCCGGGAGCTGGACCTCCCAGATGTGGCCTGTGTCCACGCCCGGGCGGAGGAATTTGCCGCGGAGCACCGGGAATCCTTTGATTTAGCGGTCTCCCGGGCAGTGGCGGCTCTGCCGGTGCTGTGCGAGCTGTGCCTGCCGCTGGTAAAGCCCGGCGGGAAGTTCCTGGCCATGAAATCCGTGGAGTCGGACGCGGAGCTGGCCGCCGCGCAGCACGCCATTGCGGTCCTGGGCGGCGCCGTGGAGGCGGTCCGGGACTACGCCATCCCCGGCACAGATGTGCGCCACCGGCTGATCGTGGTGGAAAAAGTGAAAAAAACTCCGGAAAAATATCCGAGAATGTTTGCAAAAATCAAGAAGAATCCCTTATAATACACTTGTGAGCAGTTGAAAGGAAGTGCCGCCTGATGACGTCTCCAGGACAGTGCATTGCCGTCGTATCCGGAAAGGGCGGCACCGGAAAGACCTCCTTTACGGCCGGTGTGGGCGCGGCTCTCGCCTTATCCGGCCCGCGGGTGCTGTGTCTGGACTGTGACATCGGCCTGCGGAATCTGGATCTGGCCCTGGGCCTGTCGGACCGGACGCTGATGGACTTCTCGGACGTGGCGCAGAACCGCTGTTCCCTGGAGCTGGCCGCTGTGGAACATCCCAAGGTTCCCGGCCTCTTCCTGCTCACCGCGCCGGCCCGCCTGCGGGGCCGCCCGGTGACGGAGACCCAGATGGCAGACCTGCTGCGGGAAGTCCGCAGGCGGTTCGACTTCTGTCTGCTGGACGCGCCTGCGGGCCTGGGACGGGGCTTTCAGCTGGCCACCTGCGCCGCGGACCGCTGCGTGGTGGTGACCACTGCGGACGCCTCCTCCCTGCGGGACGCCCAGCACACCGTCATGGAGCTGGACCGCTTCCCTGCCGGCGCCCTGCACCTGGTGGTGAACCGGGTGCGCAAAAAGCTGCTGCGCCAGCTCCACGCCACCATTGACGACGCCATTGACCAGGCCGGCCTGCCGCTGCTGGGGGTGGTCCCCGAGGATGATGCCCTGCCCCTGTGCATGAACCGGGGCGTGCCCATCCTGCTGGCGGACGGCCAGAGCGCCGCGGCCGCCTACCGCAACATCGCGAAACGCCTCCAGGGGGAACGGGTCCCCCTGCTGCGGATCAGATAGAGAAAGGAGTCTTTCATGAACATCGCCCTCATGTCCCACGACAACAAGAAGGAGCTGATGGTGCAGTTCTGCACCGCCTACGCCGGCATCCTGTCCCACCATAACATTTACGCCACCAACACCACCGGCCACATGGTGGCCGACGCCACGGGCCTGAATGTCCACTGCTTCCTGTCTTACGCCCACGGCGGCAGCCAGCAGATCGGCGCCCGCATCGCTTACAACGAGTTCGATCTGGTGCTCTTCTTCAACGACCCCAACAACGAGGCCATGGTGGGGGATGTGTCCTATATCTCCCGCCTGTGCGACCAGAACAACATCCCCTTTGCCAGCAATCTGGCCACGGCGGAGGCGCTGGTGCTGGGTCTGGCCCGGGGCGATCTGGACTGGCGCTGCATCGTCAATCCCTCCAACCGTCCCATCGCTTGACATTTTTCTCCATAGCGCATACAATCACCCTGTTGATTCATTTGCACCGCGCGGATGCCGCAGCAGTACTCCAATCGCCGGCCCCACAGAGAGGGGCGCACCGCTGAGAGCGGCCCGGCCGGCCTGGACGAAGGACAGCGGCGGAGCGGGGGCGGAGACGCCCACGGCACCCTCCCCGTACCACAGGAGGCAAAAGGAGGCTCTATGGGCCTTGAATTTGGGTGGCACCACGAAGCGGAATCGCTCTCGTCCCAAAGCCGCGGGACGGGAGCGTTTTATCATTTTGCGCCCGCGGCGCATCCCGGGCAGCAGCCCGACACTTGAACAAAGGAGCTTTTCACGATGGCAAAAATGATCCCACGGACCCTGTCCGGCTTTATGGAGCTGCTGGCCCCAGAGAAAGCTCCGCTTTCTCCGGGGACCCCTTGATTTGATTCAAATCGTCCGAAGTGAATTCGGCCGATTTCAAGGTTTCCGCCTGCGGCGGAAACACTTGGACGCCGCACTAGCGGCGGATCCCGGGCAGCAGCCCGCATCCCACAAAAAGGAGTTTTAAAAATGGCGAAAATGACCCCCCGGACCCTGTCCGGCTTTATGGAACTGCTGCCCGGACCCCAGCAGCAGATGGAGCGGATCATGGAGATCCTCCGCCGCACCTATTCCCTCTACGGCTTCACCCCCCTGGACACCCCGGTCATCGAGTCCAGCGAGGTGCTGCTGGCCAAGGGCGGCGGTGAGACGGAAAAGCAGATCTACCGCTTCCAGAAGGGCGACGCGGATCTGGCCCTCCGGTTCGACCTGACGGTCCCTCTGGCCAAGTATGTGGCCCTCCACTACAACGACCTGACCTTCCCCTTCCGCCGGTACCAGATCGGCAAGGTCTACCGGGGCGAGCGGGCCCAGCGGGGCCGGTTCCGGGAGTTCTATCAGGCGGACATCGACATCATCGGGGACGGCAAGCTCTCCATCATCAATGAGGCGGAGATCCCCGCCATCATCTACAAGACCTTCTCGACCCTGGGGCTGAAGCGGTTCCAGATCCGGGTGAACAACCGGAAAATCCTGAACGGCTTCTACGCCATGCTGGGCCTGACGGAGAAGTCCGGCGACATCATGCGCACCGTGGACAAGCTGGACAAGATCGGCCCGGAGAAGGTGAAGGCCATCCTCACCGGCGACTTCGCCGTGGCATCGTCCGACGCCGACGAGATCCTGAAGTTCATCGCCATCTCCGGCGGGAACGACGCCGTCCTCTCCGCCCTGGAGGGCTACCGGGGCCGGAACGAGACGTTCGACCAGGGCCTCTCTGAGCTGAACACCGTGGTGCGGTATCTGGCGGACTTCGGCGTCCCGGCGGAGAACTTCGCCGTGGATCTCACCATCGCCCGGGGCCTGGACTACTACAGCGGCACCGTCTACGAGACCACCCTGCTGGACCACCCGGAGATCGGCTCCGTCTGCTCCGGCGGCCGGTACGACAATCTGGCGGAGTACTACACGGACCGGCAGCTCCCCGGCGCAGGCATCTCCATCGGCCTGACCCGGCTGTTCTATGTGCTGGGAGAGCAGGGCATGCTGAATCCGGACCTGCCCACCGCCCCGGCGGATGTGCTGATCCTGCCCATGACGGAGGACCTGTCCCCCGCCATCTCCCTGGCCACCCTCCTGCGGGAGAACGGCATCCGTGCCCAGCTCCACTGCGAGGAGAAGAAGTTCAAGCAGAAGATCGCCTACGCCGACAAGCTGGGCATCCCCTACGTGATCTTCCTGGGGGAGGACGAGATCAGCGCCGGCGTGGTGGCCTGCAAGGACATGGCCACCGGCGAGCAGACAAAGCTGGAGCCCGCCGCCACCGTCTACCGCATCAAGGCGGGTCTCGCAGAGCGGGAAAAGGGCACGGTCATTCGGGAGTGAGCCCCTGCCCCACAGAGATGCTTTGACGCCAGATTTCACCTGCGGAGACAACCAAATCGCGCCCTTAAGCAGTCCAAATAGAAATATTTTCCGTAAAAAATACAAACAGTATTTACTGGAGGTGCTTTTATGAAGATCCGGAAGCGCGTCTGGGTGCCCTTGTTGGTCCTGGTCCTGCTGCTGGCCGCCGCGATCTGGTACAGCCGCCCGGTAACACTGCCGGACTTGCTGGAGGACCAGGAACTCCAAGAGATCAACGTCCAGGTCCGCTCCCTGGGGGACTGGACTCAGGAGCCGGAGACCGCCACAGTGTCGGTGCCCCTCACCTCCCCGGAGGGGGCGGCCCTGCTGGAACAGCTCCAAGGCCTCTCCTTCCGCCGCTCCCTGACAGACCCACTGATCAAGCCCCTGGCCGAGGCGGTGAACGCCAGTCATGGGTCCGTCTCCTATGAGGCGGGAGACTGGTTCTTCTCCCTCTCCCTCACCGGTACAGACGGCGATTTTGCCGTGCTGAACTTCACCGTCCGGGAGTGGTCCTATGCTGCCCCGGGACAGGCGGACTTTTACAGCTGCTCCGTTCCGGACGGGGAGGCCGTGGGCCGCGCCCTGGGGGAGCAACTCTGGGCACTGGCGGAGGCCAGCCATGCCATTTCGTAATATAATCTCTCTAAAATCCATTTTGTAATCTCTTTAATTCCATATAAAAAAGTAGAAAGGAATCAATTATCATGACCCAAAATCGTACCCATACCTGCGGAGAGCTGCGGCTCTCCGACGCCGGCAAGGCCGTGAAAATCTGCGGCTGGCTGGAAAACCTCCGGGAGGTGGGCAGTGAGCTGGCCTTCGCCGTGGTCCGGGACTTCTACGGCACCACCCAGGTGGTGGCGGAGACCGCCGACATGGTGGCCCAGCTGAAGTCCATCAACAAGGAGTCCACCATCTCCGTGGAGGGCACCGTCCGGGAGCGGGATAGCAAGAACCCCAAGCTCCCCACCGGCGACATTGAGGTGGTGCCCAGCAAGATCGAGATCTTGGGCCGCTGCCAGCACAATGAACTGCCCTTCCCCATCAACCGCAGCCGGGAGGCCGATGAGGCCACCCGCCTGAAATACCGCTATCTGGACCTGCGGAATCCGGAGGTGAAGAACAACATCATCCTCCGCTGCAACGTGGTGGCCGCCCTGCGGCAGGCCATGACGGAGCACGGCTTCCTGGAGATCACCACCCCCATCCTGACGGCCTCCTCTCCGGAGGGCGCCCGGGACTATCTGGTTCCCGCCCGGAACCACCCCGGCAAGTTCTACGCCCTGCCCCAGGCCCCCCAGCAGTTCAAGCAGCTGCTGATGACCTCCGGCTTTGACCGGTACTTCCAGATCGCGCCCTGCTTCCGTGACGAGGATGCCCGGGCGGACCGCTCCCCCGGCGAGTTCTACCAGCTGGACATGGAGATGGCCTTCGCCTCCCAGGACGACGTGTTCGCCGTGCTGGAGGACGTGCTGCCTCCCATCTTCGCCAAGTACGGCAAGTACGACCGGGCCAGCGCCGCGCCCTTTATGCGCATCCCCTACACGGAGGCCATGGAGAAGTACGGCTCCGACAAGCCGGACCTGCGGATCGACCTGACGGTGCAGGATGTCACCTCTGTGCTGGGCGCCTGCGGCTTCGGCCCCTTTGAGGGGAACGTGGTCAAGGCCGTGGTGGTCAGCGACTTCCACGAGACCCGGAAGTTCATCGACAAGACCCTGGCGGACGTGGAGGTGGTCTCCGGCGGCAAGCCCTACTGGTTCCGCCTGGATGAGAACGGCGAGCTCGTGGGCGGCATCGCCAAGTTCGTCCAGCCCATCAAGGAGTCTGTGGTCTCCGCCCTGGGCCTGAAGCCGGGCGACTTCGTGGCCCTCTCCGCCGGCAAGCTGGGCGCCGCCCAGAAGACCGCCGGCACACTGGTGAAGACCCTGGGCGCCGCGGTCCCCGGCCATATGGACAAGGAGCAGTACGCCTTCTGCTGGATCGTCGACTTCCCCATGTACGAGATCGGCGAGGAGTCCGGGGAGCTGGAGTTCTGCCACAACCCCTTCTCCATGCCCTCCGGCGGCCTGGAGGTGCTGCTGAAGGCGGAGCGGGGCGAGATCGATCCCCTGTCCATCACCGCCGACCAGTACGACCTGGTGTGCAACGGCGTGGAGCTCAGCTCCGGCGCGGTGCGGAACCACGATCCGGAGATCATGATCAAGGCCTTTGAGATGGTCCGCCTGGGCGAGGAGGACGTGAAGGCCAAGTTCCCGGCCATGTACAACGCCTTCACCTACGGCGCGCCGCCCCACGCGGGCATCGCCCCCGGCGTGGACCGGATGGTGATGCTCCTGGCCGGCGAGGACTCCATCCGGGAGATCATCCCCTTCCCCATGAACAAGAACGCCCAGGACGTGATGATGAGCGCCCCCAGCGAGGTCACCCAGAAGCAGCTGGATGAGCTGCATATTGCCATCGTCAAGCCTCAGGACTGACCTTCTCCGCAATTTCCCCCGCATGACCTCGCAGCGCGCCAGCGGCGCGCCGCGCACAAGCGCGTTCAAGCATTTTCCCCGCGGGAAAATCTTGGGCCGGACAGGCTCTGCCTGTCCGGCCTTTTTTCGATCCGGGGCCCCCCATGCGGCCCCGCCGCATGGGGATCGCGCAGAAGCAGCTGAACGAGCTGCACATTGCCATCGTCAAGCCTCAGGACTGACCTGTAAATCCGGAACATTCAAAAGGAGGCGGACCGCATTTTGAAGTGACCCAGAAAAGTTAGACAATATTTTGTTGAAAAATTGTTCAAGCAACCGAAAGGGCTTGTTGTCTGTGAATGGCAGGCGGCAAGCCCTTTAACTTTGCCTTGATTCTGCGGTTATTGTAGTAATCCAGGTAGTCAATGAGTTCTTGTTTGAAGTGGTCCATTGAAGTGGTCCATAGACTGGAATTTTTGTAGATAAAGCAATTCACTCTTGAGTAGACCGAAGAAATTTTCAGCTACTGCGTTATCCAGACAGTTCCCTTTGCGGCTCATACTCTGCCGGATGCCCTTTGTCCTGAGCATACGTTGGTATAGCTTGTGCTGATACTGCCAGCCCTGGTCAGAATGGAGGATCAATCCTGTTCCATCCGGTATAGT
>DWXY01000080.1 GCA_019118935.1 Candidatus Oscillibacter pullicola | reverse complement strand
ATCGTCAGGAATTAAATATAATACCAGATGCGTTCCAAAGACAGCAGGTGGCATGAGCCATAAATCCTGCCGAGGGCGGCAAACTTGATTTGCTATCCGTCCCTGTGTCTTTGCGCACAGGGACGGTTCCTTTTTTGAACGCACCGACAATTTTCCTGGAGGTGAACACTAGAATGCCTAACGCAAAGGTCTTATCCGAAAAGCAGGCCATCGTGGCCGAGCTGACTGAGAAGATCCAGAAAGCTTCCGCCGGCGTGCTCGTGGACTACAAGGGCATCACCGTTGAGGAGGACACCGCGCTGCGCAGAGAGTGCCGGGAGAACGGCATCCATTATGCCGTTGTCAAGAACACCCTGCTCCGCTTTGCCTTCAACAACACCGGCCTGAACGAGCTGGATGATCTGCTCAACGGCACCACGTCTCTGGCTCTGTGTGAGGAGGATGTGGTTGCTCCCGCCCGCGTCATGAGCGACTACGCCAAGAAGCTGAACGACAAGTTCGAGATCAAGGGCGGCTTCATGGACGGCAAGCCCGTCTCTCTGGAGACCATCCAGTCCCTGGCTTCCATCCCCGCTCTGCCCGTTCTGCGCGCCCAGTTCCTGGGCACCATGCTGGCCCCCATCACCGGCCTGGCTGTGGTCCTGAAGCAGATCGCCGAGAAGGGCGGCGAGCCCGTGGCCGCCGCTGCCGAGGAAGCTGCCCCCGCCGCCGAGTAATTGAGACGGCAAATTCTTACTTTTAAATTTTACAATTAGGAGGCTATTACAATGTCTGAGAAAGTTACCGCTATGATCGAAGAGATCAAGGGCCTGACCGTTCTGGAGCTGAGCGAGCTGGTGCACGCTCTGGAGGAGGAGTTCGGCGTGTCCGCTGCCGCTATGGCTGCTCCCGCTGCCGGCGCTGCTGCTCCCGCCGCTGAGGAGAAGACCTCCTTCGACGTGGTCCTGACCGGCTTCGATGCCGCCGCCAAGATCAAGGTCATCAAGGTTGTCCGCGAGATCACCGGCCAGGGCCTGGCCGAGGCCAAGGCTACCGTCGAGGGCGCTCCCAAGACCCTGAAGGAGGGCGCTTCCAAGGAGGACGCCGAGGCTCTGAAGGCTCAGCTGGAAGAGGCTGGCGCCAAGGTCGAGCTGAAGTAATCGATCTTCCATATCGGAGAGAAATTCCCCGTCCGCTGGACGGGGAATTTTTTTCGAAAAAATTGTTCCCGCTATGAGCTGATTTTCCGGCTGCTCTCGTTTTACGTGTGAAAAGCTTTTCAAGGAGACAGACGATGACGGAGAGAGAGTTTACCGCCGCGGCGGAGCGGCATCTGGATACGGTGTACCGGGTCGCCCTCAACTGCCTCCGGAATCCGGCGGACGCGGAGGACGCCGCCCAGACGGTCCTGCTGCGGCTGTGGCAGTCCGGGCAGGCGTTCCCAAATGACGACCAGCTGCGCTATTGGCTGGTACGGGTGACGGTGAACGTCTGCAAGGATGTCCTGCGGTCGCCCTGGCGCCGACGGATGGTGGCCCTGGACCACTGCCGGGAGCCGGCCTTCGCCGCGCCGGAGCACCAGGCCCTCTACGCCGAGGTCATGGCTCTGCCGGCCAAGTACCGCCTGCCGCTGTATCTCTATTACTACGAGGGATATACGGCGCCGGAGGTGGGGGAGCTGCTGGGCCTGAAGCCCTCCACCGTCCAGACCCGTCTGTCCCGGGCCAGAGAGAAACTGAAGGCACAGCTGAAGGAGGAGTGAGCCATGCGGAACATCTATCGGGAGACATTTGACCAGATCCACGCCTCCGAGCAGCTGCGGGAGGAGGTCATGGAGATGTCGAAACAAGAGTACACGACAACCGCAAAGCGACGGGCCCCCAAGGCGACATTCATCGCCGCAGCGCTGGTACTGGCGCTGGCAGGTACGGCCCTGGCAGTGGCGAGCCCCACCCTCCGAGGGTGGTTTGAGCAGAAATGGGCGGAAGAAACCGGCGGCCAGATGTCGGAGTCCCAGTCCCTGGTGATCGACAGCCTGACACAAAAAGTCGGCATCAGCGACACCAGCGGAGAAGTCACCGTTACCGTAGACAGCATCACCGTGGGCAGCAGCCAGATCTGGGCATTGTTGGACGTGGAGGGCTGGGACTTTGACCAAGACGCTCAGTATTCCTTTAACGGGATGCGGGTGGAGATCGTCCCGGACCCCAGTGATGGCCAGCATGGTGGGGCTGGATACGGGCTGGGCAGCATCGGGTTCACTGAGTACGGCAAGTGCCGGATGCTGCTGGAGTTCTCTGCTACCATCTCCACCGGAAACCAGCTGAACAGCGGGGATTACACCCTGGAGATCGACCTGAACGACCTGATCCGCTGCCGCACCTGGGGAGCGGAGGATGAGATTTTGTACGAGGGGGACTGGTCCTTCTCCATCCCCTTGACCCCGGAGAGCCTGTCCCCGGTCATCACCATCGACCGTGTTCAAGTGCCGTCGAATCAGATGATTTGGGACCAGACTGACGAGGAAGATGGCGGCACCGCAGAGGGCACAGAGCCCCGTCCCGCTGTCGCGACGCTGGCGAACCTCCAAATTAGCGCAACAGGTGTCTCTTTCTACTGCGACGGGCTCATGGACCGGACTCATGCGACCGCGATCATGGCTGACGGCACCGAAGTGGAGGACCATGGCGGCGGAGGAAGCAGAATGGAAGACGGAGGCTGGTATGTCAGCTTTGACTGGCCGGTACCATTAGATGTGACGGACATAGTTGCGATCCGCTTTGGCAATGCCGAAATTCCCTTGAATTAAGTAAGACCTACAAGAATGCCCCGCCTGCGAAAGCAGGCGGGGCGCTTTTCTCGCGTTCACCCTTCGATCCAGCCCTTCCGCCGCCAGGCGGCGAACTCCCAACCGGCCAGCAGCAGGCTCAGGAGGAGGGTCAGCACGTCGGAAATGGGGGCGGCCAGCAGGGCGCCGTCCAGGCCGAAGCGGCTGGAGAGCAGGATCGCCAGGGGGATCAGAAACACGCCCTGCCGGGCCAGAGGGATGGTCAGGGAGGGCACCGGCCGGCCGATCCCCTGGAAGAAGGAGGCGGTGGCCAGATGCAGGCCGTACAGGAAGAAGGCGGCCATATACAGCCGGAAGCAGTGCTGGGCGCAGTCCAGGTAGAGGGTGCTGTCGGAGACGAACAGCATCCCGATCTGCCGGGGAAGCAGCTGGAACACCAGGAACCACACCGCCGAGATCATCAGGGCGATGGCGGCGGCCATGCGGTAGGTCTGCCGCACCCGAAGAAAATGCTTTGCCCCGAAGTTGTAGCCGTTGATGGGCTGCACGGCGGAGGAGACGCCCACAAACATGGAGTGGGCGATCTGATACACCTTCATCATCATTCCATAGACAGAGAGGGCGATGTCGCTGCCGTACACGCTGGCCGCTCCGTGGACCCGCAGCAGGTTGTTCAGGGTGATCTGCACCAGGGCGGTGAGGATCTGGGTCAGCAGGCTGGGAACCCCCAGGGCCAGAATCCGCCCGGTGAGCTTGGCGGTGGGGCGCAGGGCCTGGCGCCGGAGCCGGACTGTGTGCAGCCGGGGCAGATAGACCAGAAACAGCACCCCGGCCGCCACCTGGCCGATGACCGTAGCAATGCCGGCCCCCACCACTCCCATTCCCAGGGGGAAGATGAAGATGGGGTCCAAGATCAGATTGAGGACGGCACCGGTGATCATGCAGCCCATGCTGTACCGGGGGTGGCCGTCCGCCCGGATGATGGCAGTGAAGGCCGGGCAGATCAGCTGGAAGGGCAGCCCCCAGGCGATGGTCCGGAGGTAGGCAGCAGCCTCCGGCCAGGCGGTATCCGTAGCACCGAAGAGCCGGGCGATCTGGGGGGCGAAGCACCAGCTGACGATGGCCGCGCAGAGGCCGCTGGCGGCGATCAGGGTGACGGCGTGACCGATGGTGTCGTCCGCCTCTTGCTGCTGGCGGCGGCCGAGGCACAGGCTGATGTTGGCGGCGCTGCCGTCCCCCAGCAGCAGGGACACGGCGTTCACCAGAATGACCACCGGGAACGCCACGTTGATGGCCGCCATGGCGGTGATCCCCACGCCCTGGCCCACGAAGATCTGGTCCACGATGTTGTAGAGGCAGTTGACCATCAGCGTCAGGGCCGTGGGAATGGCGTAGCGGACGATCAGTTTTTGAACCGGCTCGGTCTCCAGCGGGCTGCGGGCCTCCTGATCGGCCGCCATACGGATCTCCTCCCCTCCGGCGGGCGGCGCGCCCGCCGTGATAAAAAATCCCAGCGGCAGGGCGCCGCCCTGCCCGCTGGGTACGCATCATCTTTTTCTCAGCATAGCACGGGCGGCGGCAAAAGTCAACGCGCCGGACGGCGGCCTGTTCACAGAATGTTTTCAAAGCCCTCGCCGGATGCCGGTAACCTTTTGGCGGCCGGACCCATCTATATAGATGTACAGGCGGTGCGGCCGGGCGTGCCTGCCCGCAGCAGCCCCGCTGTGCAAAATTCACAAGGAAAAGGATGGAACATACATGAGACGATTGCTCACGGGAATCCTGGCGGCGCTGATGCTGCTGACGCTGGCGGCCTGCGGCTCCGGAAAGACGGACGCCAGCAGCGGCGGGAAGAAGGAGGACAGCGCAACGGTCAGCGGTGTGGTGAATCGCATGGGGGATTTCCTGGTGTTGCTTACTGAGGATGGGGCTTATCAGGTCTTTGACTTCGGCGAAGATGTAGACCAGGAGAGCCTTGAGGAGGGAGACAGCGTCACGGTTACCTACACCGGAGAGCTCGGGAGCGAGGACCCGGCACCTGTGGCGGTTTCTGTGGAGAAGACAGACGCGGCATAAGAATGCTTTCCATAAAACAGCGGCCCGCAAACTGCGGGCCGCTGTTTTTTCATCAGGGCAGAGAGTCCTGGGCGATCAGGTCCCGTACCACAGCGCTGCCCAGCAGCAGACCGGCTGTGGCGGGAACCCAGGGATTGCTGGCGGGCACGCTGCGGCGGCCGGGGGGCGGCGTCTCCGGCTGGGCGGGGGAGACGGGCTCCTCCGGGCTGAACACCACCTTCAGATGGTGAATGCCTCTGGCCCGGAGTTCCTTGCGCATCACCCGGGCCAGGGGACAGCCATAGGTCTTGGAGATGTCCGTTACCTGGAGGAGGGTGGGATCCAGCTTGTTGCCGGTGCCCAGGGCCGCGATCAGGGGAATGCCCAGCTTCAGGGCGGTCTCCGCCAGATCCAGCTTGCAGGACACCAGATCGATGGCGTCCACGATGTAATCGTACCGGCAGCCCTCCGGGAAGAAGCGGTCCCGGTGAGCGGCGTCATAGAGACCATGGACAGGGTGGAGCTCTGCATCCGGATTGATGTCCCGCAGGCGGGCGGCCACCGCCTCCGCCTTGGGCTGGCCCAGGGTGGAGTGGAGGGCCTCCAGCTGGCGGTTCAGGTTGGTGAGGGCCACCGTGTCACTGTCCACCAGCGTCAGCTCGCCTACCCCGGACCGGGCCAGGCACTCGGCGGCGTAGCTGCCCACGCCGCCCAGCCCCAGCAGCAGCACGTGGGCCCGGGCCAGCCGGGCCTGGGCCTCCGGGCCCCACAGCATCTCGTTGCGGAGAAAGGGATGTTCCATAACGGTCCTCCTTGTTGCAAACAGGTGGAAAACGTCCGGCTTTGAAATGTCAAAGCCGGACGTCTCGTGTTGTGAATCGGGATTAGCCCACAAAGCTCATGCCGAAGGAGGACTGCTCCGCGGTATAGCCCTCGGTCTTCTCCTCGTAGAACGCATCCACGGCGTCGTTGACCAGATCCGCGGACACCTGGACCTCCCAGTAGGGCCGGTCATAGCCCACGAAGTACATGACGTGGTAGCCGGTGTTCTCGTTGTGAATGATGCCGGTGTCGCCGGCCTGGCGGGCGGGATCGAAGCACCAGTCGTTGAACTCCGCCACCATCTGGCCCTGATAGACCTGCTCGTACAGGCCGCCGGTGGTGTTGGAACCGGGATCCTGAGAGTACTCGTTGGCCAGCGCGGCGAAGGAGTCCTCGGTGGCGTCGCCGGCCTTCCACTCGTCCAGGATGTCCTGGGCCTTCTGCTCAGCCTCGGCGTCCTTGGCGGCCACATCGTCCTCATAGCCCTCGTCATCCTCGGAGAGCTCGGAGGCCTCCGGCTGGATCAGAATGTGGCGCACGTTCACCGTGTTGTATTCGTTGCGGGAGCGGCCATTGAAGACCACCACATAGTAGTTGCTGCTGTCGCTGTCCTCCAGCACGGCGGAGTCGCCGGCCTGCCGGGCATCGTCATACAGCCAGTCCCCCAGAACGGAGGAACTGTACGAGAAGCTGTCAGAAGAAGCGTAGGTGGCGGTGGACTCATACTCTGCCGCCGCATCCTCCAGAGAGGTGCCCGCCTCGTAGGCGGCGTAAATGGCGTCTGCGGTGGTCTTGGCAGTGGCCATGGCCTCCGCCTTCATCTCGTCGGTGACCTCGATGGAGTTGCCCTCTTCATCGGTATCGGCGGCGGCGCCGTTGACGCGGACATACGCACAGTCCACCAGATCGTAGGCGGTCCGGTCCTCCTGATAAGCGGCCTCCAGCTCCTCGGTGGTGTAGGTCAGACTGTCCTGATAGGACTGGAGATAGGCGGTGGCCAGCAGGCTGCGCCGGGTCTGCTCCTCATAGATGCTGCGGGTCATGGTGCTGCCGTAGATGAGGCCCAGATACTGCTTTTCCGTATAGCCGTAGGTGCTGGCGGCGGAGGCCAGGGACTCCATGGTGTCGTCCAGGTCGGCCTGCATCTCGTCGTTCCAGGTGAAGCCCTCGGCCTCGGCAGCGGCGTTCATGGCCTGGACGCCGGCCAACTGCTCCAGGGCCTTGTCCGCGAAGTAGTCGTACCAGGTCTCGCCCTCAGTTGCATCGGTGACGAACATGAGGGCGCTGGAGGAGATGGTCTGGTCCTTCAGGGACGTGCCGGTGTCCAGCCCGATCATGCTCAGAATGCTGTAATTGCCGTTGACGAAGTTCTGGTAGTAGTTCTCGAAGTAGAAGTTCACCTCAGCGGCGGTGTACTTCTCACCGTTGACGGTGGCCGCCGTAGCCGTCTTGGGAATGATGTTGGACTTCCAGATGACGGCGGCAATGGCGATTACCAGGAATACCACTCCGATGGTGCCATACAGAAGGTTGGTGCTGTGCTCCTTCTGGCGCTGCTTTGCCTCCCGGGCGGTCTTGGGATCGGTCCAGCCGGAGCCGGACAGGTCCTGGCGGGTCTTTTTTTCTCTTGATGCGCTCATGTGTGTTTCAGTCCTCTCAAGTATTCAGGTGCAAGGTTTGCAAGAAACCGGAAATTACGCACTTTGATATTATACTGGATATGGCCGGATTCTGCAAGAGGAATTTGCGGAATCCCCGCCACGATCCGGCAGGATCGGCAAAAAAGGGGGGATTTTTCGGCTGACCCGCAAAAAAAAGCGGAGCGGCCAGACCGCCCCTTCAGAAAACGTGCCCCGCGAGAGCCGTGTAGGCCCGTTATAACCTGCACCTTCACGGCCAGGTGGGTTGCCTCCAACGCGCTTTACCACTTCCAACTTCCAGCCGCAGACAGCAGCCGGGAGGCCTGCGAACCACGCGCTGATCCGGCATCCCGTATAACGAAATGTGGGTTAAAAAAAGACCTATCACAAACCCCGCAGGGCACATATTCACCGTATCACATCCCGGCCCGGGATGCAAGAGGAAACCAGCGGACCCGGAGAGAAATTTTTGTACGGAGCGTCAGGACTCTCCGTCCTCGTCGAACAGGGACTCCATGAACAGGTCATAGACTGCGTCCAACTCCTCGTCGGAATCCAGCGTGGACAGCAGATCCTCTCCGTCCTCGTGGAGGACCTTCAGGATCACCAGACCGTTGTCCGGGTCGTCCTCATCCTCTCCCTCCGTCTCCGCAGGGAAGAAAGCCTGGTACTGCTGGCCGTTGTACTCCAGCGCGTCCACGAACTCCAGCACGATCTCGCGGCCATCCTCGTCCGTGACCGTGATAAAAGTGGGGCCGTACTCATCCGCCATAGGGCGTCCTCCTTCTGTCTGTGTTCTAGGGGTATTGTAACTGACTTTCCAGAAGATTGCAAGGGGGTGAACTTTTGGAAATGTGGGAAACTGGGGCCCTGGGGATGGATTTATCCTGCCCAAAAGCGGAAAAACCATGCGGATGAGAAACTTTTTTTCGGTAAAATGCGACATTTTCGATATTGACACGGGATGATACAATAGAACATATTATGGAGGACTCTGAGCCTCTGCGGCCGCGGAAAGGCGGCACGGCAGACTGCTTTTGCAGAAAATTCAAATTCAAAAGAAGGAGGTGCTCTGCATTGGAACGCAGAAGACGGGAGGGATCCCATGAGATGATCCCCCGCCGGGAGCCCAGGCAGCAGAAAAGCACCAAACAAACGGGACGCAAGGTCGTCTTCATCCTGGGGACGGTCCTGCTGGTGGGCATCTGCACAGTGGCGATGCTTGCCGGGCTTTTTATGATGTATGTCCGGACCACGCTGGCCCCTACGCTGGAGGTCAACGCCGACGACTACACCATGAATCTCAGCTCCATCATCTATTACCAGGACAGGGACACCGGAGATTGGGTGGAGTACCAGACCGTCTACGGCACCGAAAACCGCATCTGGGTGGACTATGAACAGATCCCGGACGCGCTGTGGCAGGCGGCCGTGGCCATTGAGGACCACCGGTTCTTTGAGCACAACGGCGTGGACTGGACCCGAACCGCCTCCGCCACGCTGAACTTCTTCACCGGCAGCCGGGCCACCTTCGGCGGCTCCACCCTGACGCAGCAGGTGCTGAAGAACATGACCGGTGACGACGGCAACACCATCAACCGCAAGGTGCGGGAGATTTTCCGGGCCCTGGAGTTCGAAAAGAACTACACCAAGCAGGAGATCCTGGAGATGTACCTGAACACCATCTATCTGGGCCAGGGCTGCTACGGCGTCCAGACCGCGTCGGAGTTCTATTTCGGCAAGGACGTGTCGGAGCTGGACCCGGCGGAATGCGCCTGCCTCATCGCCATCACCAACAACCCCTCCCTGTACGGCCCCATGTCCACCATTACCATCACCCGGGAGGACGGCAGCACCGTCACGCCCCGGGAGCTGAATAAGGAGCGCCAGGAGATGATCCTGACCCGGATGGCCGGCGGCAATGACGATGTGGGCGTCACCGGGCTCACCTATCTGACAGAGGAGGAGGCCGAGGCCGCCAAGGCGGAGGAGCTGCATTTCACGGACGGCACCACTTCCGCTCAGGACATTGTCACGGAGGCCACCGGCGGCGCCAACGTCAACTCCTGGTTCGTGGACCAGGTGCTGCGGGATGTCTCCGCGGATCTGGCGGACCTGTACGGCATCACCGAAAAAGAGGCCCTGAACCGGATCTACAACAGCGGCTACAACATCTACACCACGCTGGATCCGAAGATTCAGGAGATCGCGGAGTCCGTCTACGAGGACCGGGGGAGTCTGAACAACCTCACCTCCGCCAGCGGACAGCTCATCCACTCCGGCATCACCATTATCGAGCCCTCCACCGGCAACATCGTGGCCATGGTGGGCGATATGGGGCCCAAGTCCGGAAATTTGCTGTGGAACTATGCAACGGATATCCAGCAGCCGGGCTCCTCCATCAAGCCGCTGACGGCTTATGCCCCGGCGCTGGATGCGGGGGCGGTCTCTCCGGCCACCACCTTTGACAACTACCCTGTCCAACTGCTGAACGGCAGCCCATGGCCCAAGAATTCCCCCAACACCTACACGGGCTGGACATCCGTGCGCAACGGCGTCAAGGCCTCCATCAACACCATCGCGGTGCAGACGCTGGAGAAGGTGGGCGTCACGGCGGCCTACCAATTCGCCACCGAAAATCTGGGGCTGAGTCTGGCGCCGGAGGATATGAACGTCAGCCCGCTGGGCCTGGGCGGCCTGACCTACGGCCTCAGCACGGTGGAGATGGCGGCGGCCTACGCTGCTTTTGCCAACAACGGTGTGTATAACGAGCCCAAGACCTACGTAAAGGTCCTGGCCAACGACAACTCCACCGTGGTGCTGGAAAAGGAGACGGAGCAGCGGGTGGCCATGAAGGAGACCACCGCCTATCTGATGACGGACATGCTGTACCGGGCGGTGAATGAGTCCGGCGGCACCGGCGGCGGCGCCCGGTTCAGCGGGATGCACATCGCAGGCAAGACCGGCACCTCCAACGACGACTATGACCGTTACTTCACGGGCTACACGCCGTATTACTGCGCGGCGGTCTGGGTGGGCTACAAGAACAACGAGCGGATCAGCTACTCCGTGAACCCGGCGGCCTCTCTGTGGCGGCAGGTGATGGAGAAGGTCCACGCGGATCTGCCGGACAAGTCCTTCAGCCGTCCCAGCAGCGGCCTGACCACGGTCAGGGTCTGCGCGGACAGCGGCATGCTGTGCACGGACGCCTGCCGCGCCGATTCCAGAGGGGACCGGACGGTATCCTATGAGGTGGCCGCGGGCACGGAGCCCACGACGGAGTGCACGCTCCACAAGATGGTGGATATCTGCACCGAGGGCAACTGCCTGGCGGGCGAGTTCTGCCCGGCGGCGTCCATCGTGCAGAAGGGCTATCTGGACTACGTGCGGGAGGATTACGGCGAGAGCATCACCGCCTCCGACGACGCCTATCTCATCAGCACCTTGGAGGAGGCGGTGGCCCCCACGGAGACCAGCCCCGGCGGCTGTCCCGTGCACACGTCGGCCGCGGCTACGGACCCCGATGACCCGAATGAGGCGCTGGATCCCAGTGATCCCAACTGGCAGCCGCCTGACCCCAACAACCCTGAGGAGCCCACGGATCCGGATACGCCGACAGAGGACCCCTCCGGCGGCGATTCCGGCGGAGACCAGCCCACGGAGCCGGATCCCAGCGATCCCAGCGGCGGCTTTGGAGACGCCAGCGGCGATTGGTGGAGCGGTTTCTGGGGAGACAATACAGGAACATGAGAAAGCGGCCCGGCGATTGCCGGGCCGCTTCACTGTGTCCAGTGGGAAGTTACAGGTTCTTCTCGTAGGACTCGATCATCTTCTTGACCATCTGGCCGCCGACGGAGCCGGCCTCACGAGAGGACAGGTCGCCGTTGTAGCCTTCCTTCAGGTTGACACCAACCTCGGCGGCAGCCTCCATCTTGAACTTATCCATAGCCGCACGGGCCTCGGGAACGTTGATCTTATTGCTATTCTTGCTAGACATAGTCGAATCTCCTTTTCATCATACATTTGTTGCGTGTGGGTTACTGGGTATCGCGAGCATAGTTTGACTCCGGGACGGGAGAATATGCGGTTTTTATGGCGGAAAAATTTGTTGGCCGGGGCGTCTTGGGGAAAAATGTCATAGATTTGTTACCCATCGGAAGGGCGGATTATGATATAATCTCAAAAAAACAAAAGGGGGCACTGGCGATGGAGGGCATCTGCGGGCGAATGTGCGACACGTGTACCTGGAAAGAGCAGCTGGACTGTCCCGGCTGCCAGGATGGGCCGGGGCGCCGGTTTTCCGGCGGCTGTCCCATTGCGGACTGCTGCCGGGAGAAGGGGCATACGGCATGTGTGACCTGCACCTTTTTTACCGGCTGTGCCCTGCGGCGGAGGGATATGCCCCAGAACCGGCTGTGGGCCATGGAGGCAGAGCGGGAGCGCCGGGCGCGGCTGGACCGGAATGCCCCTGTGCTGGCCAAGTGGCTGTGGCTGCTGTTCTGGCTGGTGATTCCCAGTGTTTTCAGCAACATTCTGACCATGGATACTGTGGCGGGAGCGTTTCCCACTGTCGGAATCGTTGGAAATGTGCTGGCATTTCTGATTTCCCTGGCCTATGGTGTCCTTTTGTGGCAGCTGCGGGAGGTGGCGGACCGGTACCGCACAGCGGCCCTGTGCTATTTGGCTGGCGGCATCATCAGCGGTGTGCTGCTGCTTCCGGCGATTCCGGAGGGGAACTGGCTGTGGTGGCTGCTGTCCCTGCCGGTAATGGTGCTGGAGCTCTGTGCCACATATCAGGAGTTTTATGCCCACGCGGAGGTTTTGGAAGAGCTTGACCCGGAGCTGGCAGGGAAGTGGCGGCTGCTTTGGAAATGGTGGATCGGCCTGCTGCTGGGGCTGTTTGGATGCATCTTCCTGGCGTTGATTTCGGCAATTCTGGGTCTTCTGGTGCTGCTGGCGGACGCCATCGGCCTGTTGGTGGTGGGGATCGTGAAGCTGGTCTATCTCTACCGGACGGCCCAGCGGTTCCGGGAATATCAGCCGGCGGCACTGCCGAAGGAGGTTTTATGAGATTATTGTTCAAACAGCGGCTGTTCTCCTGGTTTGACAGCTATGACATCTACGACGAGGTGGGGAACACCGTCTACACTGTGGAGGGCAAGCTGGCCTGGGGACACTGCCTCCACATTTTGAACGCGGCGGGAGACCACATCGGCACGGTGCGGGAGCAGGTGCTGACCTTTCTGCCCAAATTTGAATTGTACGTCCAGGATCAGTATGTGGGCTGCATCCAAAAGGAATTCACATTTTTCACGCCGAAATTTGACATCGACTGCAACGGCTGGCGTGTGGAGGGCGACTTCCTGGAGTGGGATTACCGGGTGACGGAGGCCTGCGGGGCGCCGGTGGCGTCCATCCACAAGGAGCTGCTCCACTGGACGGACACTTACGTGATCGACGTGGCGGACCCGGGCAGCGCGCTGTGCGTACTGATGCTGGTGCTTGCCATCGACGCGGAGAAGTGTTCCCGGAACTGAGAGCCGCCCAAGAAAGAATCAAAAACACGCCGCCCGAGAGGGCGGCGTGTTTCACAGACTGCGGATTTGGTTTTGGATGAGGGCGCCCACCGTGTCGGCGAACTGGTCCAGGGAGCGGATGCGGGCGAAGTTCCGGCCGTAGACGGTGTGGGCGGCGGGCAGGTCATCGTCATTCCCGGTGAAGACGCACATGACGCTGATGCCCTTGTAGGTCAGGGACCGGATCTCCATGGCGGTGTTCTGGATGCCGTTGTCCGCGGCGTATTCCACAAAGCTGCCGCCGTGGTTCATCTGGATCACGTCGTTGGGCTTCACATCGGAGAGGAGGATCACCAGCTTGTGTTCACTGGGGGAGTCCTCCAGCCCGCGGGCCAAGGCCCGGATGGCCAGGCCGTCCCGGTTGCAGCCGGTGGTGAAGTAATTGAAGATGCGGTCGTTTTTGTCCGTCTCAAAGTAGTCCCGGTAGCGGGTCACCACGGTGTATCCGCTGAGGGAGCAGAAGGAGGACACCCGCACCGGAATGTGGCAGCGGGTCAGGCTCTCAGCGATCATATAGCCCTGGGCGGCCACCACCGCCTGCCGGTCGATCTGGGAGCTGGAGGCATCCAGCAGGATGTCCACCGACAGGTCGCCGGGATCCGACTGGAGAATACGGGTGAACACCTTGTCGTCGTCCAGGTACACGCCCCGCCAGATGCGGCCGGCATCCAGCGCGCCGGAGGCAGCGCGGACGGGGGTGGGCTGGAGATAGGCCAGCATGGCGTTGCGGATGCGGGCGGTGAGGCGGCGGATGCTGGTGCGGTGGCGGGTGGCGTCGGCTTCGTAGGCGGCCCGGTTCAGCTCCATCTGCCGCAGGGCGTTGCGCCGCTGGGCGGCCACATAGCCCTTGAGCTTTTCATGGGTGTCGTCTCCGGTGGCGTAGTACAGGTGGCAGCCCTGGTGCTCGTCTACGCAGAGCTCCCGCTCCAGGCTCTCCAGCTGCGGCTGGTCGTAGAGGGGCGCGCCGAAGTAGTCCCGCATGTATTTTCGCAGGGCGGCCTCCGTCTGGGCCAGGTTGTAGTCCGTCAGGCGGCGCTGGACCGGCTCTGCGTTGGCTCCGCCGCCCTGGCCCTTCACCAGATGCTCCCCGAACCCGTGGCCGAAGGCACGCACGGCGGGCAGCAGGTCCGCCTCGGACCGGTGGCGGAAGGCGAAGAGGGGGCGGCGCCGCTTCCGCTCCTCCGCCTCCTGGGCCTGGGTCTCGCCGGGGGTGAAATGGAAATAGGTGTGGAGGAATGCCAGGGCCCGCTCCGCGATGGCAGGGCCGTCCAGGTCCCCGGGGAACTCCAGGGCGTCCAGCATTTCCCGGTCCCTGGGCAGCAGGGGCGGTTCGCTCTGCCCCAGGGCCCGGCAAAAGTGGGCGTTTTCCAGCGCGGCCAGCAGGTCGCCGGGATCCGCCCGCTGGTCCAGAGCCACGGCCCGGCGGGCATAGCTCCGCCGCAGGGAGGGCAGCGCCGGCCGGTGGGGAGCCTCCCGCTGGTAGACAGCGTTTTCCAGCCCCAGCCACAGCAGCTGCTCGAAGAGCTGTTCCTTGGAGCAGCCGTGGAGGGATTCAAACAGCCCCTCTATGGTCTCTGCTCCGTAATTCTTCCGCACGGCCCCGATGATGCTGTTCCAGTACAGGTCCGCCCGGCCGTCCTCATCGTACGCCTTGAAGTCCGGCTCGAAGGAGTAGTCCGCGGCGGCGTTCCAGATCAGGTTCCGGGCCCGCCGCTTCTCACTGTCCAGGATCTCCATCAGTCAAACACATCCTCACGGCGGAGCGTCTCCGGCAGGCGGGTGCGGATCACGTCCTGCACCAGCTGCCGCTCAAAATCATCAAAGGACTTGTTGACAAGACCCAGATCCAACGCCCGGTTGCCCTCCAGCCCGGTGCGCATCAGCCGCACGGCGGCCAACAGGCCCCGCAGGTCCAGAGGCTTGGTGGAAAGCTCTCCGCCGTCGCATTTCTTCTGGATGTCCTGGAACAATCCGGCGAACTGCTCGGCATACACGTCTTTCAGAGAGGGGAACTCCCGCTTCAGGAGCTTGATGAGCCCCTCGGTGGTGATGGCGGGCATGTCGATCACCACAAACCGGGAGGCCAGAGCCTCGTTCAGCTCCCGGGTGCCGGCGTAGCCGTAGTTCATGGTGGCGATGAAGCGGGTGGCGTCGTGAAGGGGAATGCGCTCATAGCCCGGCATGTCGATGGAGCGGCGGAAGTCCAGCGTGGCGTGGAGCACCGCCAGAGACTCATTCTTGGCCATGTTGATCTCATCCAGCACGCCGAAGCCGCCGGTCTCCGCACACTGGTAGATGGGGCCCTTCCGCAGCTGCACGGCGCCGTTTTCAAAGGTGTCCGTCCCCAGCAGGGTGGCGGCGTCCGTGTTGATGTAGAAGGACACGTTCCAGCTGGGGCGGCCGAACACGGTGGCCAGGTTTTCCGCCAGCACATTCTTGCCGGTAGCCTTGGGGCCTACCAGCAGCAGGTTCTCTCCGCAGAGGATGGCGGTGATGGCCTCCTCCCAGATATCTTTTCCGTAATAGAGATACCGGGGATCGGGGACCCGGCGCCGCAGGGCCTCGTTCTCCTCCGGATAGGTGTCCCGAAATTTTTTGATCTCCGCGGTGATGTCGGCGCTGACGCCTTCATCCCGCAGAAATTCCAGCATATCCAACATAGTGTGAACCTCCCACATTTTCTGACTCTATCATAGCATGATTCCTGAAAATGGCAAGAGAAAAAGGCGCGCCCGGCATTCACCGGGCGCGCTGAGGGATTCAATCCATGTTCTCCAGAGGGAAAGTCACTTGCCAGAGGCCCTCCGTCAGGGTGGAGGCGGTATAGAAGTCACCGTGGAGGGTGCAGTCTCCCAGTTCCTCCGGCGGGACGGCAAAGACAAAGTCGATATAGTCCTTCCGGCCGCCGGCGGTCTCACCCGTGAAATAGGAGATGCCGGTACATTGGAACGCCCCGCCGTTGGCATCCTCCAGCCACAAAAAGGCGTGGTTGTCCGTCCTGGAGGCATCTCCACGGCACAGCTGCACGTGGAAGAGGCCATCCGCGTAGCCGGCGGCGGTGACGGGCAAGCCCGGGGCGGGCTCCGCCAGAACATCGTCGGGCTGCAGCATGACGGAAGTCAGATCGCCGCTTCCGCCGGTGGAGAAGTAGGAAGGATCATCCGGCTCCATTACGGCGCCGTCCGGGAGATCAGGACTCCAGGTGACAGCGGTCTCCGCCTCTTGGGCATAATCCGCCAGCTCCAGATCCACCTCCACGCCCTCCACCGCCTCCTTGCCTGTCAGCAACTGCCGGACGGAGAAGGTCATCTTGCCTCCGGTGGGGATGGGGGAGCCGTCCATGGTTTTCACAGTGCAGAGAAAAGTGACCGTCCCGGTGGCCTCGTCCCAGGCGACACGCTCGCAGTGGCCGACCTGGTCAAAGGGCAGGTGGAAGGACCAGCTGTCGAACAGGTCCGTGGTGGCGTCCACAGGGCCGCCGGAGAGGGCGATGTACGCCTGGGCGGTGTCTCCCTCCACCCGGACGGCCGCCACCTCCATGGTGACGCCGCTGTCCGTGCAGGATTCCTGTACCGGCTGGAAGAACTGGGCCACGGCGGGGGCGATCCGGTATAAAACCGCATACCCCGTCTCCGACCGGACCGCCAGGGCCGGGGTGGCCAGCAGCACCGCCGCCGCGGCAGCGGCGGCTGCCAGCCGGCGCAGGGGGAGACGGCGCCGTCCGGGCTGGGACAGGGTCTTGCGGATCAGGTCCGGCGACGGGCCGACAGGCTCGTTCATCCGGCGGTAGGTTTCGGAAAAGTTCATATATCCTCCTTCAGCAGTGCCCGCAGTTTCTGCCGGGCCCGGGTCAGCTGTGCCCGGACGGTGGAGGGAGACCGGCCCAGGATCCGGGCGATCTCCTCCGTCTGATAGCCCTCGTAGTAGAACAGGTGGATGACGGCCCGGTATTTGCCGGGGAGACGGGCCAGGGCCTGGTCCACAGCGGATTCCTCTGGGTCTTGGTAGGAATAGACATCCTCCAGCGGGAGGGTCCGCCTCCGCCAGGGGGAGGCCAGCAGGCTTCTTGCGCAGTTGGCCGTCACCCGCAGGAGCCACGCCCGCCGATGTTCCTCGTTCGCAAAGTCCGGAGCGGACCGGTGGAACCGGAGAAAAACCTCCTGGAACACGTCATCGGCGTCGCTGCGGGAGCGAGTCATGGCGTAGGCCAGCCGGTAGACTGCGGAGCCGTATTGCGCCACGGCTTCGGCGGTATCGGGCATGTGATCACATCCTTCTGTAAGGAATACCCGGCAGAGGGCGGAATTGCTGCAAAGAGAAAAAACATTTGTTTTGGCGGAAATGTTGCGTTTGGTTGCGGCGGTGTCAGGCGGCCGTGGTGGACTTTCCCGGCGGCGCTTGGTATGATGGGACCAGCGAAAAAGACTGGAGGAGGAAGGGCCATGACCTTTGGAGAGAAGCTGACCGGGCTGCGGAAGCGGGAGGGGCTGAGCCAGGAGGCGCTGGCGGAACAGCTGGGGGTTTCCCGCCAGGCGGTGAGCCGCTGGGAGCAGGGGACGGCCCTGCCGGACGCGGCGAAGCTGCTGCCCTGCGCCCGGCTGTTCAGCGTGGATGTGGAATGGCTGCTGGATGATGCCCAGGACTGGGAGGATTGGTCTTTGGCGGCGGAGTCTCCGCAGGGAACGGAAACACGTTCTGTTCACAGAGGCCTGCCATGGTATATCGCCGGCGGCATCGTCACCGGTGCAGGGGCGCTGGGACTGGTGGCCATGGGGATTTTGAGCGCCGTCTTTCCTGCCAAAGTCCCAGAGACCCAGGTTGGGGATGCGTGGGCCCCTGTCTACACCGGTCTGGCCGGATTTTTGAAGAGGTACGGCGTGGAGTGGCTCTTCGCCCTGTGGGCGGCGGTGGCCCTGGCGGGGCTGTGGCTGCTGGCCCAGCCGTCTATCCGGCGACGGGAGCAGACGGCCTCCCAGTTTTCCTCCTGGTACGCCGCAGGTGTGGCGGTAGGGCTGTACGGCGTCGGCCAGACCGCCTGGTACGTCCAGCTGGGCAAGCTGAGAGACCTGCCTCTGCTGGCCCTTTTCCTGGCGGCGGCGGTCTGGTGCACGGCGCGGCAGTTCCTGCGGCTGGGTGGAGAGCCGGACGAGGCCCGCCGGCGGCAGGAGCGGATCATTGCCCTGGTCTACACCGCCGCACAGGGAGTCATTCTCCTGCTGACGGCGGAGGCGGGCTTTGGCCTGGTGGCGCTGGCGCTCCACATCGGGGTGTACGTCCTCTGTGTGGGTGTCATGACCGGATGGCGGCCCGGCAGACGGAAGAACTGAACAGAAAAAGCAGGAGGCCGGTTTCCGGCCTCCTGCTTTTGTGTCTGTTCGGTTATCCCATCAGATAGGCGTACTTGGTCAGCACCGTCCAGATGAACACCTCGACGTCTGCGGGCAGGTCGTTCTTGCTGTCCAGATCGGCCTCGAACACCTTGCCGTCCAGCCGGACCAACACCTTCTTCCCGCCCAGAGGCAGGAAGCCCTGGTTGTTCACGCTCTCGTCAAAGCCCTCGCGGGTCAGGAACAGGGTGAACTTGTCCCGGTAGGGGGCGGAGTCGTAGGGGCAGAACACGGCGCAGTTGCCGCACTCGTTGCACATCCGGTCCACATGGAGGATCTGCTGGCGGCCGTCCGGCAGCTCGATGACCACGTTGGCCCGGTTGGGGCACACGTCGGCGCAGACCTGGCACACCACGTTGCAGGTCAGGCACCGGTCACCCTCGCACTTGGCGCTCTCGCAGAGGACGCCCTTCTTGGCGACGGCCTCCTCCCGGGTGGCCACAGCCTTGGCAGGGATGGAGAACTTGTGGGCCTCGCCGATAACGGCATTGGCGAAATACTGGGCGTCGGCGATACCCTCCACCACGGTGGCGGGGCCACGCATGGCGTCGCCGCCGGCGTATACGCCCTCCACATTGGTCTTGAAGGCGGGAATGCCCTTCTCGTCCACCGTGATGCCGTTCCGGGTGAAGAGTTCGCTCTCCACCTTCTCACCCACGGCGGAGACCACAGTGTCGCAGGGGATCTCCACCATCTCGCCGGTGGGGACGGGCTTCCGGCGGCCCTTCTCGTCCGGGTCGCCCAGCTTCATCTTCTCACAGACCAGCCTGCCGTCCTTCTGCTCCACGGGAGCCACCAGCTCCAGGAACTCCACGCCGTCGGCAATGGCCAGCTCCAGTTCCTCCGCGTCGGCGGGCATATACTTCTTGGTCCGGCGGTACACCAGAGTGGAGGACTTGGCTCCGGCCCGCAGGGCGGCCCGGGCGGCGTCCATTGCGGTGTTGCCGCCGCCCACCACGGCCACATGGCCCAGGGAGACGTCCTTGCCCGCCTTCATGTCCTTCAGCCAGCCGATGACCGGCACCACGTTGCCGGGAATATCCAGCCGTCCGGCCTTCCAGGCGCCCACGGCGAAGAAGATGTGGGTATAGCCCTGGGCCTTCAGCTCCTCCACGGAGGGGGCCTCGGTGTTCAGCTTCACCTCCACGCCCATCTTCTCCATCAGAGCCACGTCCTTGTCGATGGCCTCGTCGCTGATGCGGAAGGCGGGGATCACCTGACGGACCACGCCGCCCAGGCGGTCCGTCTTTTCAAACAGCGTCACGGGAATGCCCGCCCGGCCCACGAAGTACGCCGCGGACATGCCGGTGGGGCCGCCGCCGATGACGGCCACCTTCCGGCCGTCCGTCACCGGCGCGGGAGGCGTGATCTTGGCCATATAGGCGTCATAGCCCTTTTCGGCCGCCACCAGCTTGGTGGCCCGAATGTTCACGGGCTCGTCGTAGTAGTTCCGCATGCACTTGGTCATGCAGTTGTGGGCGCAGATGGTGCCGGTGATGAAGGGCAGGGGGTTCTTCTCGGTGATCAGCCGCAGGGCGGAGGCGTACGCGCCCTTCCGGCACAGCTCGATATACTCCGGAATGTCCTGGTGGATGGGGCAGCCGCCCTTGCAGGGAGCGGTGAAGCAGTCCAGCAGGGGGACCTTTTCGTAAAGCTTGCGGCGGGGCAGGGGCTTGATGGCCTTCACGTGGTACTTGTCGGACCGGGCCGCCAGGGAGAGGGCCTCGATGCCGCCCACGTCCACGCCGGTGAAGGGCTTGAAGTCCAGGGCGTCCAGCTTGTCCCCTATCTGGGTGAACCGCTGGTAGCCGCCGGGCTTCAGCTCGGTGGTGGCCATGGTGATGGGCCAGATGCCGCAGGCGAACAGCTTGTCGATGTTGAAGGCGTCGGCGCCGCCGGCATAGGAGAGGCGCAGCTTCCCGCCGAACTCCTTGGCCATCATGGCGGCCATGGTGGTGGTCAGGGGGAACAGGGACTTGCCCGCCATGTACATCTCCTGGCTGGGCAGCTCCCCGGCCTTCACGTCCACCGGGAAGGTGTTGGAGAGCTTCAGGCCGAATTCCAGACCCTCCTTGTCTGCCAGGGCCTGGAGCCGGTGGAACATGGGCACCGCGTCGGAATACTGCAGGTCCTCCTTGAAGTGGTGGTCATCAAAGGCGATATAGTCATAGCCCATGGAGTCCAGGATGGACCGGGCGGTCTCGTATCCCAGGATGGTGGGATTGCACTTGACGAAGGTGTGCAGGTGCTTCTTCTCCAGCAGGTAGCTGGCGATCCGCTCGATCTCGTCCGGCGGGCAGCCGTGGAGGGTGGACACTGTCACAGAGCCGGAGACATGGGGGGTGATGGTGTCGATATAATCGCTCTCACCCGGGAAGAACTCCTTCAAAACGGCGATGCACTCCTGGAAGATGGGCGTCTTGGAGGCGTCCACCATGCCGTTCAGGAAGGTGTCGATCTTCTCGCCCTGGATGCCTGCCAGGTCATAGCCCACGGACATGTTGAACACGAACCCGTTGGGATCGCCCAGACCGTAGACCTTGGACATGATCTTCAGAGCGCACCAGGCCTTCACATACTCCTCAAAGGCCTGCTGGACGTACAGCTCCGTGGACCACTCGCAGTTATAGCACTCGTCCTCCGCCAGGATGCAGGGGCGGTTGATGCAGGCGGCCAGGTCCGCGCCGTCCATCTTCTGGACGGTCTTCAGCTCGAAGAACCGGGCGCCGGCGAAATAGCCGGCGATGATGTTCTGGGCCAGCTGGGTGTTGGGGCCGGCGGCGGGGCCGAAGGGGGTCTCGATGGCCTCCCCGAAGATGGGCAGCTTCTTCACGCCCGCCTTGTAGGGCTTGTGGACGCCGAAGACGGCGCCGTCCCGGCGGTATTCGGTGGTGATCCAGGTCATCAATTCCCGAAAGGGAATGGGGGTCATTAACTCAGACATGATATTTCCTCCTCAAAATAACTCCTGAAAGTGGATGGACGCTGCTCCCGCAGGGGCCGTTTCCACGGGGGATGCGCCCCCCATTCTCTTTTTGGTTGCGCCAAAAAGAGAATGCGCCGCGCCCGGTGGAAGAGAAAAAGGCGCTTGGTCGCAACTTTGCACATGCGTGCAAAGTTGCTGTACGGGGGTCGGCGTATCGGTGCAAGCGCCGATTTGGGCCGACCTTCGGGCACGCTATTCTCTTCTGCGATTCCACCAACTGCCGTCCCGTGGTGGATGGTATCGACCGCGTCGGGGCGGTCGTCGCATTGAATTGCTTCTCTTTTCGCTGCCGCTGGCCTAGTGTGTTGCGGGGGCGAATGTCATGGAAATCCCATTAGATGCAGCTAAAGCCGCAAGGCAGTGACACAGACGAGACTGAGAACTACCGCTGACGTCATAATAGTATTGGATGTGCTGCTTTTCAGCAGAAAGAGCGCGGGAAAGAGCTGCTATGCCATGTTCTTGGGCAATGCGGGATAGTAGAAAGACAGCTAAGTCAGATGGCACAACAGATGCAAATTTTGTTCCATCCATCATGTGAAGGAACGAATCCATATACCGTAGAAAGGTGGTCATCTTATACCCGTCTATCCGTGTGCAGAGATATTCAGCGGCTTCCTTGCGTGTGCACTGATTTTTGTATACACGCAAGAACTGCTGGTACATCATTTCATGTGCTGCTTCGCTGTGTTTGCTAATTCCCATTTTTAATACGTTTTGTGGTTCAGCCGTCCCCACAGCCGCTTGCTGCTCTCCAGAATGTGGGCATTCACGGCCTCCTCGTCGATCTCCGTGAGGACACGGTCCTTCATCAGGATCTTGCCGTTGATCATGGTGGTCTGGCACTGCCGCCCCGTCATGCCGAAGAGCATATGCCCGTCGATGTTGGCGTCAGAGAACGGCGTGAAGGGCTTGTAGTCCATGACGATCACGTCCGCCGCCGCGCCGGGCTTCAGCACGCCTAGGGTGGGGAAGCCGGTGCGCTCCGCCATCTTGGCGTTGTTGCGGAACAGCATATCCGTCACCTCGCACCAGCCCACGTTGGGCATGCAGGCGTTGTGCCGCTGGGAGCACAGGGCCACCTTGAGGGACTCCAGCATGTCGTTGGTGTAGGCGTCCGTGCCCAGGCCGATCAGAATGCCCTTCTTGTAGAGCTGCAGCACCGGGGAGATGCCCACGGCGTTGCCCATGTTGCTCTCCGGGTTGTTGACGCACATGGTGTCCGTGGCTTTGATGATGTCCATCTCCGCCGTGTTCACATGGATGCAGTGGCCAAGGATGGTCTTGGGCCCCAGAATACCGTGGTCCTGGAGCCGCTGGACCGGCCGGCGGCCGTAGTTCTGGAGGGAGTCGTACACGTCGTTCATGCCCTCGGACACGTGGATGTGATAGCCCACCCGGCCGTTGTTGGCCACTGCCATCCGGTCAAAGGTCTTGTCGGAGATGGTGAAGAGGGCATGCCCGCCGAACATGGCCTTCAGCATGTCGCTGGGGTTCTGCTCGCAGTAGTCGATGAAGTCCTTGTTCTCCTGCACGGACTGGAGGGATTTTTCCTCCCCGTCCCGGTCACTGACCTCGTAGCAGAGGCAGGCCCGCATGCCGAACTCCTTCGTCACCTCGGCGATCTTCATCAGGGAGCCGGGGATCTCACAGAAGCTGGCATGGTGGTCGAAAATGGTGGTGACGCCCTGCTTGATGGAGTCGATCACCAGCGCCTGGGCGCTGGCCTTGGTGGCCTCCAGGTCCAGGTTCCGGTCAATGTACCACCACTGGCCGTCCAGCACCTCGTAGAAGCTGGTGGGATTGTACCCATCGATGGAGAGGCCCCGGGCCAGGGCGGAGTAGATGTGGGTGTGGGCGTTGATGAGGCCCGGCATGATGACGCCGCCACGGGCGTCCACAAATTCCGCCTGGGGGTACTTGGCCTTCAGATCCGCGGTGGTGCCGACCTCCACGATCTTGCCGCCGTCGGTGACCACGCCGCCGTCCGGCAGGTAGCCGGTGCCCTCCGGATCCCGGGTGATGACCTTGCCGTTTGCCAGTAAAATCATAAAAATGACCTCCTTTTGTCCGTCTTTTGTGTATCCGGTAAAAAGAAAAGGCGCTTCAAACCGCTGTCGGTTTGAAACACCTACCAAAAGACCGGAATGATAGGTGTCAGCCCGTGCGCGCAGCACTTCGTTGCAGCTATCATTCTTCCCTTGTACTTGTATTTTACCGGACAGCAGGCTAAAATGCAAGCAGGGAAGCTCAAAAATTTTCAGATGGATTTTGTGTAGTTTGCCGGAAAGCGGCGGAACTTATTCCCAACCGGGTCCGTCTACATGAGATGAAGAAAGCGATGGAATCAGAGAAAGAGGAGGCATTGGAATGAAACGGCTTTGGCTCTGCCTGCTGGCTTTTGCGCTGCTGGTGGGATGCGGCGATTCCGGCGACATTGCGGTGACAACGGTATACGAAACAGATGACCCGCCCCGGACCGCCCTGACCACGGAGTGGGAGGCCTACGACCCGTCAGTGGAGACGGTGTGGTGTGTCCTGTCCTATGAGGGGGAGGGGGAACCTCTGGAGTATGGGGCGCCCTATTGGCTGGATGTGCAGGAAGCGGACGGCAGCTGGACCCAGGTGCCCCAGGCTGAGAACGTCGGATGGGATGCCATGCTGTATACCCTGCCGCCCGGTGAAAAGCAGGCGTTTCCGTGCGCCCTGTCCCTGTTTGACTACGACTTCTCCGGCGGCGGCACGTTCCGCGTCGTCAAAGAGATCGGGGAATATACCGCCGCGGCGGAGTTCACCCTGACAGAGGGGGCAGCCATCTCCTCAGAGACGCCTTACGGCTTCGGCCCTATGGAGGATGTGCCGGAGTACGGCGACCCGGCGGAGCTCTCCGCCAGCGGCGCCGTGGTGTTCACCGAGGCGGGAACGGAGAACGCGGATGCGGCGGAAACGTTTCTGGAGAAGGTCTCCCTGGGCATCCCCTGCCAGCTGCGTTCTCTCCAGAACTACTACGAGAGCTGGCCCATGCTGATCGACGTCGTCTATGACGGCAGCAGCTTTCTCTGGCGGATGCGCACCGGGGGAGAGATCACGGAGAAACGATTCTCCTGCATCGTGACGGACGGCACGGACGTATACCTCTCCAACGGCGCAGACTGGGAGAGCACAGAGCGGTACGACAGCGACAAGGCGTTTCTGCTGCCCTCCGGCTCCGGATCCTTCCTGGTGCCTGCGGCGGAGGCGATGACAGCCGACCGGCTGGCGGAAAATACCGCCCGCTATCGGATCTGGTCAGGCGACGGGATGCGGGCCGCATCCCTGACGGAGGACCCGGCAGAATTCAGCGTTATACGCTGCGACCCGGAGGGCGGAACATGGAGCGGGTCCTGGGCCATCCAGGAGCTGGATGACCGGGCCACAGCGGTGACGGACCTTTCCTGGCTGGAATCCGGGGCCCTCCTGCACATCACTTATGAAACGGAGAAGGGCGGTACGCTGACAGTCAACTTTGTGCCGGACGCTGAACTGACCGGTTCCGGCGATCTCTGCGGCTATCCGGCGGAATAGAGGCTGCGGGGCCGGCAATTTGTCGGTTTTCCAGCAGAATACTGCAAAATCTTGGGATTATCCATTGACAAGGGCACAAGAGCTCTGATATTCTATTCGGGCTGATTGAAACGATTTACCGACCATTCCCCAACATTAAAAAGGAGAGAGATGCACACATGCTGGGAGAGATCATTGCTGCTTTGAGCAACTGGATGTATACGTACCTGCTGGTGATTCTGCTGGTGGCCGCCGGACTGTTTTTCACCATTCGGAACCGGTTCCCGCAGTTGCGGCTGCTGCGGGAGTCCATCCGTGTGGTGGTGGAGCGGCCTGAGAAGGAGGGAAGCGTGTCCTCCTTCCAGGCGCTGATGGTGTCCACCGCATCCCGGGTGGGCACGGGCAACATTATCGGCGTGTCCGTGGCCATCTGCGTGGGCGGCTACGGCGCCGTGTTCTGGATGTGGCTCATTGCCCTGCTGGGCGGCGCCACGGCGTTTACCGAGTCCACCCTGGCCCAGATCTATAAGCGCCGCAATCCGGAGACCGGAGAGAGCTATGGCGGCCCCGCCTACTACATCGAGGCGGCCCTCCACAGCCGGCCCCTGGCGGTGCTGTTCGCTCTGAGCCTCATTGCCACCTATGCCGGCGGCTTCAACATGCTCTGCTCCTATAACCTCCAGTCCACCTTCTCCGGTTACGGCTTCTACAATCCGGAACTCACACCCTGGATTATCGGCGGCATCGTGGCCCTGCTGACCGGGTACTGCGTCATGGGCGGCGGCAAGCGGATCATCGCTTTCGCCTCCACTCTGGTGCCCATTATGGGCGGACTGTACGTGCTGGTGGCTCTGGTGGTCATTATTATGAATCTGGGGCTGATCCCCCAGGTGTTCGGCCGGATCTTCGCCGGGGCTTTTGACTTCCAGGCCATCTTCGCCGGCTTCACCGGCTCTGCCGTGATGCAGGGCGTGAAGCGGGGCCTCTTCTCCAACGAGGCTGGCGTGGGCTCCGCACCCAACGCCGCCGCCTCCGCCAACGTCTCCCACCCTGTGAAGCAGGGCCTGGTGCAGATGCTGTCCGTGTTCCTGGACACGCTGGTGATCTGCTCCGCCACTGCCTTCATGCTGCTGTGCTCCGGCGTGGAGCCCACGGCGGAGATGCAGGGCGCCCCCTATGTGCAGCAGGCGCTGTCTGCCTCCTTCGGCACACTGGGGCCCGTCTTCATTACCGTGGCCATGGTGCTGTTCGCCTTCACCACCCTGATCGGCAACCTCTACTATGTGGACAATGCCCTGGCGTATCTGCTGGGCCACGTGCCCTCCAAGACCTTTATGATGGTGTTCCGTCTGATTGCCATGGGGCTGATTTTCCTGGGCGCCGGCCTCACGCTGGATCTGGTGTGGAACCTGTCTGACGTGCTGATGGGCATCATGGTGCTCATCAACATCCCGGTGATCGCCATCCTGTCCCGTCCGGCGGCGGCCGCCCTGCGGAACTACACCCGGCAGCGGAAAGAGGGGAAGAACCCGGTCTTCCGGGCTGCGGACATCGGCCTGAAGGAAAAGACCGACTACTGGAACTGAAACGAAAACGCCAGGGACTTTTTCCGGCGGGCCTACTTCTTTGGAATCAGTTTACCCTGCCAGATGAAGGGTGTTGCGTTATGGGAGAACCGAATCTATGGCGGCAGAAGATAAAACCGCACACTCCATGTTTCCGGCAGCCCCAAGGCCCCAGCTCCGTATACTTCGTCAGGATGATGAGGTGATCTGCAGAGTTCAGTACTCTTATTGGGGCAGGAGCGCTTGCCCCTTCGGCCAGTACGCTTTCTGTGTGAACTTATACGTCCGGCCACGTAGTTACTCAATTTCGTAGAGACTGCCAGATAATAACTGTTGCCTTGTCGCTGTGTTTCCA
>DWXY01000010.1 GCA_019118935.1 Candidatus Oscillibacter pullicola | reverse complement strand
CACGGTGTAGTAGGTGGCATTGTCATCCACGCTGACAGTCCACTTGTCGCCCGTGGTGTCCAGAATGACGGTGTAGTCGCCGGAACGCTTGTCAACGCCGGTGCCGCCGTTCACAGCCTGCTTGGAATCCGTGGTGTTGTCAAAGGCATCATAGCGGGTCACCTTGGTGATGACGCCGTATTTGTTGGTGGAGAAGCTCTTGTACAGGCCGTTCAGGTCATCGCCCAGCTCCTCAGCCACCTTGACGGTGGTGATTTCATTGTTGACGACGGCGTTGTACTCGAAGTAGTCGTCATCCGCGTCGTGAATCAGATCGGAGACAGACTCGCCGGCCAGGAACAGCATCTTGGAGCTGTCGTCCTCCACGTCCACCTTGGACTCGGGCATGATGAACATGACCGTGACCATGCTGCCGTTCTTGCAGAAGTAGTACACGTCGACCTGACGATCCTTGCCGCTGGCAGCCGTAATGCTGGGAGCGTTCTTGATGCCGGTATAGGCGGTGTACTCGTCGGTGTCCTCGGTATCCCGAACCACAAACAGGGTCTTGGAGTTGGCGGTCACGGGAGTGCCGTCCACATTGATGCTGGCCTTGTCGTTCTTCAGGGCGAAGGTGGAGATATCAGGCTTGCTGACAGTCTTGTTATAAGTGACAGGATTCGTGTCCTGCTTGGAGGAAACTTCCTTCAGCGTGTAGACATTGTCGGAATCCACCTTGTAAGTAACAATGGTGTTGTCAGCAATATCGTTGCTGTAGTCTTTCTCAGTGGTGACTACCTTGGTGGTGCCGTCGGCAAACAGGAGCTCGGCCTTCTTGCCGACGAAGTCGCTCTTGTTGGCGGTGGCCAGCACCAGGGCATAGTCCTGAGCGGTCAGTTCCTCTTCCTCGATGTAAATGACATAGCCATAGGCATCCAGGTAGACGGTGTAGTCGTTCTTCACGCTCACGTCACCCAGCAGCTCGCCGGAGACCATCTTAGAGGTTTTGTACTCGGTATCCGCAATCGTGAGGCCCTTGTTCTCGTCATCGGAAGCCTTGTTGACAACCTTGGTGACAGTGCCGGAGACCTCTTCCGCGGTGGCGACAGACTTCACTTCCTCGGCAGCCTCGGAGTAGGTGAACAGAACGTAGGCGTCTTCCTCGAACTCCTCGTTGGTCTCGAACTCCAGGTTGCCGGTCTCAGAGGGAGCCGCATCCAGAGTGGCGACCACAACATAGGCATCCTTCTTAGAGGTGGCGGCCACGTTCTTGCTGACCTGGCCCACATAGGTGTTGACCTCGGTGATGGTCACAGTGCCGTCGTCATCATCGTAGAAGACCTCGGTCAGAACGCCGTTGGCGCCGAACTTGTTGTCATCATCGCCCTTCTTGATGGCAACAGGGGAAGCAACCTTGGTATTCACAACGCCGTCCACATACACGGAGACATCGTCCTTGTCGACGGTCTTGTTCAGGCCCAGATCCTTGTAGATGTCGCCCACTTCCACGCTGGCGGTGTAGGTGGCGTCAGCTTCCTTGGCATAGGTGCCGATCTCGTCAGACTTCAGAGTCCAGACATTGGAAGGACGAGCAAAGTCATCCTCGCCGCTGTCGTCCAGCCTCAGGTCAGTGAAGTACTTCTCAGCAAACTGCATCTTGCCATCGGAATTGATGTACTTGTCGCTCTTGCCGCTGTTCTCCACGTCAGAACGGCTGGAAGTGGTGTTGATGGTGATGTCACCCACAACGATGGTGTTCTGCTGGTCATACTCCACCATGGTGGCCTGCAGCATGTTGAACGCATACAGGGCAGCCTCCTGGCGGGTCACGGCCTTGGAGCCCACGAACTCGTCGTTGCCGTCGTCCAGGCCGATACCAACAGCCTGCTTGATGACGGAGACGGTCCAGTTGGCGCCGGTGTAGCCCTCGATGGAGCTGTCATAGCCCAGGGCGCCCAGCAGCATCTTCATGAACGCGTTGCCGCTCAGGGTGCCGGTGGGACGGAAGGTGCCGTCAGCGTAGCCGCTGATGATACCCTGCTGAGAGCAGTAGGTGATGTAGCCCGCGAAGGTGTTGGTCACGGGAACATCCTTGAAGGGGGCGGTGCCAGCGCTCAGAGCGGAGGCAGTGGTGGGGCCCAGGATCAGGTTGCAGATGATCTTGGCGGCCGCACCGCGGGTCAGGACATCATCGGGACGGAAGTCGCCGCCGGAATAACCGTCGACAACGCCCAGGGCAGAGATCACGTCTACAGCTTCTTTGTAGGTGATGCTGCTGTCGTCCGTGAAGTCCTTGGCGCCGGCGCTGACGGTGACCAGAGACATGGTCATCACCAGAGCAAGCACCAGAGAAAGGAACTTCTTCATTTGGGATTTCTCCTCCTTTAAAAAAATTGCGGTCCGCCGGTATGCCTGCCGCCGGGTCTGAGATTCGTGTGGGGGCTAGCCAACCAACCTGTGTCGGCCTACACCAACCACAGAGCCGGCCGCCAGTGACACTCCCGCCGTCCGCAACGCCAATGTATCAGTGTTTTTCCGGATTGTCTACGGATTCGGCGCGATTGTTATTTAATCGAAACATGCCGCACAAAAACGTCTGATTCGTGGCAATTCATGTAACAAAAGTTGCGGATTTCTAAAAAAGAGAGAGGCGGGAAACCGGGGGTGTCCGGTCTCACGCCTCCTTCTGCAAGAGGATGTATTTCTGCCCGTCCTTGGCGATCTGATGCTCCGCCAGCATCCGCTGGAGGATGGGCCAGCACTGGCGGGGGCCGATCCGCAGCACCCGGGCAATGTCCTGGCGGTAGGCAAACCCCGCCTCCGACAGGTACGCCAGGATCGCCTGCTCCTGCTCCTCCGGCGGCACCACCGTGCTGGGCAGGTAATAGCGGTTTCCCACTTTGGTCAGCTTTCCCCGGGCCACCATCTGCCGCAGCCGGTTGTAGGCCGTGTTCTTGGAGACCCGCAGGAGCTCCATCGCCTCGTTTCGGGTGATGGAGCCCTGGCGCCGGACAACGTCCAGCACCTGGTTCTCACCGCCCACCCGGATGTCGTAGTCCAGGCGCAGGTCCCGCAGGGAGAGATCGTCCAGCCCGCCCTGCACCAGCGCCGCCCGCACCAGCTTGGACAGGCGGGTGCGCTCATAGGGGCGGCGGCTGCGGGGGGACATCAGGACCCACTCCGCCTCCGGCGGCGCAGCCTTGCGCAGCTTCTGGAGAATGGCCAGGACGCCGCTGGTCAGGCGGACCTGCCGGTCCGGCAGGATAAGCCGCTCCTTCTGCAGGTCCACCTGGTCCCACCGCAGCGACGCGATCTCCTCCACCTGGAGCCCCAGCTGCCAGGTGAGCCACAGGGCCGCCCCAGCGGGGGAATCCTGTTCCGCCTGCAGCAGCTTCCAGAGGGCGAACTCGTCGATCTGCGGCGCCGTCTTCCGGCGGATGCGGGTGGAGACCTTCTTCTCCGTCAGATAGGCCGCGAAGTGGACGTTCATGGCGGCGGCCTCCAGCCCGGTGATCCGGGAGACGTACTGCCAGTCGTGATGCTCCAGCTGCCGCAGAACGTAGTCGTGGCGCAGGTCGATCAGGCGGACCGCCTTCAGGCCACTGGCGTCCAGCGCGGCGCGGGCCAGGCGGGAGATGGACTGGGCCGCCAGGGGCTGCTGGTCCCGGTCCGACAGCACCACCCGTTCGCTGCTGCCGTTCCGCTCCCGGCGCAGGGCTTCCAGCCAGACGGCCAGCTCCGGGTCCAGCGGGACCGCCCGGTCCGGCAGCAGGAGCTGCTCGCCCAGCAGATCCACCTGGGCCCAGGTGAGGTGCTGGATTTCGTCCCGCATCAGACCGGCCATCCACGCCAGCCGCAGGATGGCTCCCGCGGCATCATTTGTATGTTGTTCCAGCACCCGGCGGAGCATGGCTCCATCAGGGCGGTTGAGCGTGTAACTCTGCATAGCGTCTCCCTGTTTTGTTACACTTGTGTGTCACAAAAATGACCTTCCTGCTTTTGGCAGCCTGCAAATACCGGCACCTTCTCTATAAGCTAACGTTTTTTGTGACAATTGTTGTGCACGTGGAATCCCTTTTTAAAAATCCACTAATCCGTTGCAGCACAATGGATACATTGATTTTCTCCTTCAAAATATACATCATAAGATAACTAAAATCAATATCTTATAGCATATTTTGAATGGACACGTTCCAGAATAGACTTATCCTAAAAGGAGCGTGAAACAGATGACAAAACAGGAGCGAGTCGCCATGGGGCACCGGCTGCGGCAGCAGAGGACCCTCCTGGGCCTCACCCGGGAGGAATTTGCCGAGCTGGCGGACATCAGCGCCGGCTATTACGGCCAGATCGAGGTGGGGACCTCACAGATGTCCGTTGACACGCTGATCAAATTATCGAAGACGTCGCGGCTCTCTATGGAGTATATTCTTTTGGGAGAAGAGTCCCCGCCCAGCGCGGATCTGACCGCCGTGGAGGCCCTGCTGGCCCGGTGCACACCCCGGGAGGTCCGGCTGGCGGAGAAGGTCCTCCGGCTGTTTCTGATGCGAGGAGACGCATAGCGCGGCAGTGGCCGCCGGACGGGCCTGCGCCTGTTCGCGGAAAACCGGATCCGCTTCTTGATTCGGCGGCCGCCATCTACTAAAATAGGGGTGTAAGCCTGCTTGGCGGAGAAACGGATATGCGAGAAAGGACGGGATCCCATGGAATTACAGAAGGGGCAGAAGTGTAAACTGGCGGACCTGACCGGAGGCGGACAGCTGCGCCTCTCCGTGGCGGTGTCTCTGCCGGGGAGCGAGGCGGACGTGACCTGCTTCGGCGTGGACGGAGCGGGAAAGTTGTCCGATGACCGCTATTTTATCTTTTACAACCAGACCAGCTCGCCGGAGGGCGCCATCTCCATGCACCAGTCCGGGGAGTCCACGGTGTTCTCAGTGGACTTGAACCGCCTTCCGGACTTCCTGCAGAGGCTGGTGGTGACGGTGGCGGTGGAGAGCGGCACCATGCAGGCGCTGTCCCGGGGACTCCTGACGCTGGAAGGAGAGCTGGACCGGGCGGCCTATGCCTTCACCGGGGCGGGGTATCAGCAGGAGAAGGCCCTGATCCTCTGCGAGGTGTACCGCAAGGATGGGATCTGGCGCCTTTCCGTGGTGGACAGCGGCTTCAACGGGGGCCTCTCCGCCCTGCTGGCCCACTTCGGCGGGGAGGAGGTCAAGCCTGACGCACCGGCCCCTGCGCCCACACCGGCGTCCGCGCCGCCGGAGCCGAAGGTGAATCTCTCCAAAATCAGCCTGAAGAAGAGCGGAGAGAGCCACAAGATCGACCTGACGAAAAACCGTCGGCGCATCCACGTGAATCTGAATTGGGACCAGCGGCGGGGCCTGTTCAGCCGGGGCATCGACCTGGATCTGGCCTGCATGTACCGGCTGAAGGACGGGCGGCAGGGGGTCATCCAGGCCCTGGGCAACAGCTTCGGCGCCGCCGACCAGCCCCCCTACATCAAGCTGGACAAGGACGACCGCTCCGGCGCCAGCGCCAACGGCGAAAACATGGACTTCTTCCGGCCGGAGCTGATCGACTTCGCCGTGGTCTTCGCCTTCATCTATGAGGGCGTGCCCAACTGGCGGTCCACCAACGCCCGTGTGGTGCTGAGCCAGCAGGGGGCGCCGGATATCGAGGTCCAGATCGACAACCCCAACAGCAACGAGCGGTTCTGCGTCCTGGCCAGCCTCACCGGCCGGGACGGCGGGCTGGAGGTCCGGCGGGAGGACCTGTTCTTCAACAGCCACCGGGCGGTGGACGCCCATTACCACTTCGGCTTCCGCTGGGTGGCGGGCCACAAATAACACGGGAGAGGAGCCGAAGTCATGTTGGATTTGCAGCGGGGACAGAAGATCTCCATTCAAACCGTCTGCCGGACCTGGACCCTGGAGGTGGAGCTGCGGCACCAGGGGCCCCTGGCGGTCGACGTGTCCTGCTTTGGCCTGGACGGCGCCGGCCGCCTCTCCGACGAGCGGTATTTTCTCTTCTACAACCAGCGGCGCTCGCCGGAGGGGGCCATGGTCCTCTCCGAGGGAGCCTCCGGCGGAACGGCCCGGTTCCAGGTGGATCTGGCGGCCCTGCCGGACCACATCCAGCGGCTCTGCTTCACCGCCGCCATTGACGGCGGCCGCACCCTGCGGGAGCTGGACCGGGGCAGCATCAGCCTGTGGGTCAGGGGGGAGGAGACCGCCCGGTATGTCTACGCGGGGAACGAGTTCTCCGGGGAGCGGGCCATCGTGGCCGGGGAGCTCTACCGGAAAAACGGGGATTGGAAGTTCAGCGCCGTGGGCCGGGGCTTCAACGGCGGCCTCCGAGCCCTGGTGGAGAGCTTCGGCGGCGTGGTGTCGGACCCGGTCCCGCCGCCTCCGCCGCCCGTCCGGACAGCCGCGTCTGCCCGGACCCGGCCGCCGGCCGCTCCCGGCGGCGGTCCGTCCCCTTCCGTGGGGGACATCCTGCGTTCCCTGCCGCCCCATGTCTGCGCCCGCATGGAGGGGCTGGCCCGCCGCTGCCAGGGGGATCTGGACTTCCTGGCGCCGCTGTACAAAGCCTCCTTTGCCGCGCTGGCCCAGGTGCCCCGGGCGGCGGAGCGGGATCTTCAGACGGTCCTGTGCGCCGACGCCTCCGGCTCCATGTTCGACCTGTACCGCGGGGGCCGGGTCCAGCAGATGTTCGACAAGTTCTTCGCCCTGTCCTCCACCCTGTCGGACAGCGGCGCCATGGACTGCTGGGCCTTTGCGGCGAAAAGCCGCCAGCTGGAGCCGGTGACGCTGGACAATATCCGGGACTACACCTTCTCTCAGGCCGGTGGGTACGAGCGGTGGATGAGCATGCTCAACTACCAGTACAACAACGAGCCGGAGGCCATGCGGGACATCATGATGATCTACGGCGGCCTGCGCAGGCCCATTCTGGTGCTGTTCCTGACGGATGGCCGGCTGCAGTCCGACTGGGAGATCGAGGAGATCCTCATCAAGACCTCCCGTTTCCCGGTGTTCTGGCAGTTCATCGGCCTCTATGGCGAGGAGTATGGCGTGTTGAATCACCTGGATGAGATCGACGGCCGCCACACCCGGAACGCTGCCTTTTTGAAGATGGAGGATTTCGACGATTTTATGGACAGCGGCTTTTACCGGACTATCTTCACAAACACGGCCGCCTGGCTGGAGGAGCTGGACCGGAAGCAGATGCTGTCGTAGGGTGAAATACATGTTGCGCCGCATTTTATTCGTCTGCCACGGCAATATCTGCCGGAGCCCCATGGCCGAGTTTGCTATGAAGAGACTGGTGCAGGAGGCCGGGCTGGCGGACCGGTTTCAGATTGCCTCTGCCGCCACCAGCACGGAGGAGATCGGAAACCCGGTCTATCCCCCCGCCCGGCGGAAACTGGCGGAGCATGGCGTCAGCTGCGCCGGAAAGACCGCCCGGCAGATGGTCCGGGCGGACTACCGGGACTACGACCTGCTGATCGGCATGGACCGGGCCAATCTCCGCAGTATGTACCGCATCTGCGGCAGGGACTCGGAGGGGAAGATCCGCCTCCTTCTGGACTACGCCGGCCGTCCCGACCAGGAGGTTGCGGACCCCTGGTACACCGGGGATTTCGACTCCGCCTGGAACGATGTGCTGTCCGGCTGCCGCGGCCTGCTGAAGGCACTGGTTAGCGGCCCGCCTGTGCAGTGATGAGGAAGAATGCCGGTGCGGCCAACGCCGCGCCGGCAAAAAAATGGTTGCGCGCAAAACTTTGCTGTGGTAAAATGCTAAAGTGACATTCGGCGGACGTTCCGCCGGAAAACCAGGGAGGGAGAGAAACTCGATGGAAATGATCGGATTTGTCGGTATGGGCGTCATGGGACTGCCCATGGCGAAAAACGTGGTCCAGAAGTGCGGCCTGCCTGTCATGGGCTATGACGTGGCCGCAAGGCAGATGGATGCCTTCCGGGCCGCAGGCGGCATTGCGGCCGCCAGTCCGGAGGAGCTGTACAGCAGGTGCGACGTGATCCTGCAGATCCTGCCCACCCACGCCATCATCCGCGGCTCGGTAGAGCAGGCCATCCGGCACGGCAGGCCGGGAAATGTGATCGTGGACCTGAGCTCTACCGCGCCCCATATCGTCCAGGAGCTGTACCAGCAGGCCAGGGACGCGGGGATGTCCCTGCTGGACGCCCCGGTGAGCGGCGGCAATCCCATGGCCATTGCCGGCACACTGGCTATCATGGTGGGCGGCGACAAGGAGGCCTTTGACAAGGTCAAACCGGTTCTGGCGTGTATGGGTAAGCCTGTTTATACCGGCGGCCCGGCCAGCGGCAGCGTCACCAAGCTGGTGAACAACCTGATCGGCGGCGCCATTCTGACCGCCTACGCGGAGGGCTACGCCTTTGCCGCCAAGGCGGGCATCGACCTGCAGACCACGTTTGAGGCCACCCGCACCGGCTTTCTGGCGGGCCCCTGCTATGAGAACAAGATCCCCAAGATCATCCGCCGGGACTATGAGCCCGGCGCCCGGGTGGCCGTCCACCGGAAGGACATTCTGAACGCCAAGGCGTATGCCCACAAGCTGGGGGTGGACCTGCCCATGACGGACGTGGTCCTGCGGGTCATGGACTGGATGAACGACAACGGCCACATCGACGAAGATCAGGCCGCTCTGGTCAAGTATTACGAGGAGAAAATGGACGTGCAGGTGGGGCTGTCCGCCGAAGAGGCGGACAGCCGCGCCTGAAGCATGCAGAAGAGAATCACAAGAGGGGGACCTGTTCTATGGTAGCACTCAGTGCAGTTGGTATTATCGTCGCATTTGTCCTGCTGATCGGCGGCTCCTGGAAGAAGATCAGCATGTTCCTGGTGGCTGTGATCTGCGCCGGTATCATCGGCGCCACCGGCGGACTGGGCTTTATCGAGGCCATCAAGGGCCCGTATATGGACGGCTTCACGGACTTTGTCAAAAGCTGGGCGGTCATCATCGCCCTGGGCGCCCTGCTGGGCAGCCTCTACGGCAAGAGCGGCGCGGCCTGGCGGATCGGCGACGTGCTGATCGCCAAGGCCGGCTCCAGCCTGGCCCTGCTGGTATACGTGCTGGTGGGCGCCCTGCTGGTATACTGCGGCATCGCTGTGCCGGTGACGCTGTTCGTGCTGCTGCCCTTTGCCAAGGTGATCTTTCCCCGGGCGGGCATCCCCTGGTCCCTGTTCCCGGCGGTGACGGGGCTGGGCGTGGCCACCTTCGCCATGTACACCCCCGGCAGCCTCCAGGTCATCAACCTGATCCCCACGCAGTACTATGGAATCTCCACCATGGCCGCGCCTCTGGAGGGTTTTGCCTCCTCCGCCTTCCTGCTGATCGTGGGCATCCTCTATCTCAAGTGGGAGATCCGGCGCAACTCCAGGAACCTGGCGCTGGACGGCCCAGATCAGTACATCGTCCAGGGGGAGAAGGTGGACAACAGCGAGATGGCTGAAAAGGCGCCCCCCTTTCTGATCGCCCTGATCCCCGTGGTGGTGACGCTCATCCTGGTGAACCTGCTGCAGATCGACACCATCATCAGCTTCAGCGTCGGCTGCATCCTGGCGCTGGTCCTGTTCTGGAAGAACATTCCCGACAAGGCCGCCTGCATCTCCCAGGGCTTCAACGACGGCATCATGCCCTGCATCCTGGTGTCCGCAGTGGTGGGACTGGGCAGCGTCATCTCCAGCACCCCGGTCTTTGCGGAGATCCGGGACAATGTCATGCTGCTGCCCATCAACGGCCTGGCCAAGGTGGCGGCAGTGTCCACCATCATCTCCGGCATCTCTGCCTCCGCCGCCGGCGGCATCCAGCTGGCCATGAATCTGTTTGGCGAGGAGTTCCTGTCCTGGGGGTACAGTCCGGACATCATCGCCCGGGTGGCGGCCATCGCCTCCGGCGGACTGGACTCCATGCCATGGAACGGCACCGTGGTGATGATGTTCACCCTCAGCGGCGTAGGGTACAGCAAGGGCTACAAGTATGTGGCGGTCATCACCGTCATTCTGCCCATTGTCACCAGCCTGTTTGCCGCCCTGCTCTACACGGTGCGCATGGGACTCCTTGGCTGACAAGCCGCGATTTTTCAGAGACCCGCAGCAGAGAGCCGGCCCCGCCAGGCACCGCCCCGGCGGCCTCGGGTTTGTGTTACCCCCTTGCCCGGACAGGAAAAAGAAGGTATAATGGTCCTGTTCCATCACAGCGGGCGGACAGCCCGCGGCAAGGAGAAACTGAGGAGGTCTTCTTATGCTGTGCACGAGAGAAGTCACGGTCCAGGTCCCTGACGGCCTGCACCATCAGACGGCGGCCCGGTTCATCCAGACTGCCAACCGCTTTACCAGCGTCGTCCGCGTCGTATACGGCGACAACAATGTCAACGCCAAAAGCCTGCTGGGTGTGCTCTCCCTGTCCATCGGGGCGGGGGCGCGGATCACCATCACCGCAGACGGGGCGGACGCCGAAGAGGCGCTGGATGCGCTGGAGCAGTGCCTTGCCGGGGCGTGAGCCTTCGGAACAGACCTGATCTCCTGAATCAAAGAGGGGCCGCCGGCAAAGCCGGCGGCCCCTCTTTGCAGAAATGCGCGGGGACCGGACAGGCCCCCGGTCCCCGCGCACTCTGAGATTGATCGTCTGATAAGCGTCAGTCCGCCGTCTCCTCCCGGCCGACTTTCACGCCCATCTTGTCCTCGTAATACTTGACCAGCGCCGCCTGGTCCTCGTCGATGTGGCCGTTGTCGTTCATCCAGTCCATCACGTGGAGGACCACATCTGTCAGCGGCGTGTCGATGTCCAGCTTGTGGGCATAGTGCTTGGCGTTCAGGATGTCCTTCCGGTGAACGGCGATCCGCGCGCCAGGGGTGTAGTCCCGCTTGATGATCTTGGGCACCTTGTTGTCGTACATGGGACCGCCGGCAAAGCCGCCCCGGGTGGCCTCGAACGTGGTCTGCAGGTCGATGCCCGCCTTGGCCGCGAAGGCATAGCCCTCCGCGATGGCCACGAGGATGGCGCCGCCGATCATGTTGTTCACCAGCTTGGTGACGCTGCCGCTGGCGGGGCCGCCGGTGTAGACGGGACTGCCCATACACTCCAGAACCGGCTTGACCTTCTCAAAGGCCTCCTTGTCACCGCCGGTCATGATGGCCAGGGTACCGGCGATGGCCATGGGATTGCCGCCGCTGACCGGGGAGTCCAGCAGGAACATCCCCGCATCCTTGGCCTGCTGGTACAGCTCCAGGATGATATCCGGCGCGGTGGAGCTCAAATCCACAATCACATTGCCGGGCTTTCCGTACTGAATGGCCTGCTCCACGCTGTTGCGGATGATGGGATGGGTGGGCAGGATCTGGAGCACCACATCGCACTGCTTGTAGATCTCCACCGGGTCGCTGACGGGGATGCCGCCAGCCTCCCGGAAGGCGTCCATCTGCTTCTGGACCACGTCATAGCCCAGCACGGGCAGTCCGCACTTCTGCACCACGTTTTTCGCCATAGGCAGTCCCATGACGCCCATTCCCAAAAATCCGATTTTTTGCATATCCAAGACTTCCTTTCTTCGCGATCAGCCCGCCATGATGCTGGGAAGCAAGGTGGTGAGGGGCGAGACATAGGTGATGAGGAACAATACGATAATGGAGATCAGCAGCATGGGCATCATGGCCTTCAGGGAGTGAGACAGCCGGGTTTCGCCGGTCTGGTTGCACAGCAGCAGGCACAGGCCCACCGGCGGCGTCACCAGGCCAATGCAGAGGTTGAAGCTCATGACGATGCCGAACTGCAGCAGATCGATGCCGAAGGCATTCAGCAGCGGCAGCAGGATCGGGGTCATCATCACCACGGCCGCGTTGGCCTCCATCAGCATGCCGATGATCAGGAACAGGATGTTCAGCAGCAGCAGAATGACGACGGGGCTGTCCGTGATGGAGTTGAAGAAGGAGACCAGCTGCTGGGGCAGGCCCGAGGTGGTGATCACGTAGCTGGAGGCGGCGGACAGGCCTACCATCACCATGATGGTGGCGGTGGAAACTGCACCCTCCACAAACACCTGGGGCAGCTCCTTGAAGCTCATGTCCCTGTATACGAAGAGGCTGATGATCAGGCTGTACACCACTGCCACGGCGGAGGCCTCAGTGGGGGTGAAGATGCCGCCGAAGATGCCGCCCAGGATGATGATGGGCATCAGCAGCGCCCAGATGCCCTTGCGCACGGAGGTACCGATCTTCTTCAGGTTGGGCTTCTCATGGGCCGGCAGATTGTGCTTGTGGCCGTAATACAGGCCGTAGGCGATCAGGCACACCGCCAGGATGATGCCCGGCAGCACGGAGCCCAGGAACAGCTCTGCCACGGACACATTGGTGATGCTGGCGTACACGATCAGCACAATGGAAGGCGGAATGATGGGGCCGAGGATGGAGGAAATAGAGGCCACGCCCACGGCGAAGGGAGCGGGATAACCCTCCCGCTTCATGGCGGGGATGGTGATGCCGCCGATGGCGGAGGCGGTGGCCACGCCGGAACCGGAGATGGCGCCGAACAGGGCGGAGGCCAGAATGGTCACCAGGGCCAGGCTGCCCTTGATGTGTCCTATGATGGCGTTACAGATGTCTATCAGCTTCCCGGTGATGCTGCGGGACATGATGTTGCCCGCCAGGATGAAGAAGGGGATGGCCAGCAGGGCGCTGCTGTTCATGCCCGCGAACATCCTCTGGGGCAGCACGATCAGGGGCAGGTCCGCCAGGTTCAGGGCCGCCAGGGCGCCGATGCCCAGGGCCAGATAAATGGGGAATCCCAGGAAAGAGAGTCCCAGCAGCAGAATGATAATCAACAGGCCGGCGTTCATGCCTGGACCTCCTTTCCGGGCTCGCGCAGGGCGGCAATATTTTTGAGGAGGACCTCAAGGGAGGTCAGGAGCATCAGCACGATGCCGACGGGCATACAGGAATAGGGGATGGACATGGGGATCCCGAGACCCGCGGACATGGTGCGGGAGCCGGTCTGCACCAGGGTGATGGAGTAGGAGAGCAGAAACACCATGAACACCATACCGGCCAGGGTGGCAATGATGGTGAGGATGGTCCGCACCTTTGGATTCATCAGGTTGATTAGAATGTCGATCTGCAGATGGCTGTTGCGGCGGATGGCAATGGCCGCACCGATCATCACGTCGTAGATGAACAGATACCGGGCCAGCTCCTCACTCCAGGAGTTGGCGTGGGCAAAGATGTACCGCATGATGACCTGGTAGGCGATGATGAGGACCATGATTCCCACGGTAACCGCCAGAATCACCTTCTCGACTTTCTCCAGGGCATCCAGGAACTTGGAATATCCTCTCAGCATGTTTGACACCTCGCTATGTCCGCAGTGACAGTGATCAGGCGTTGGGGGCCAGCGCGCGGATCTGGTTGCACCAGTCGGCCAGATCGGGGAAGTTGGCCTCCGCATAGCCGTTGAAATGCTCGGCGAAGGCGGCATTGTCCACCTCCACGAAGGTGACGCCTTCAGCGGTCAGCTCTTCCTTGGCGGTTTCCTCCCGCTCCAGCACCTCCTGGCCGACCTGCTCGCCGGCATAGACGGCGGCCTCCTCCACGGCGGACTGGATATCCTCCGGCAAAGAGTCGAAATAACCGCGGTCCATGATGATGGTGTTGGCGCTGTACACGTGGTTGGTCAGAATCCAGTAGGGGCAGACCTCAGAGAAGGAATAGCTCTGGGAGTCCAGGATGGAGTTCTCCTGTCCGTCCACAGTGCCCTGCTGCAGAGCGGTGTAGGTCTCACCCATGGACAGGGGAGTCGGCGCGGAGCCCATCCACTCCCAAACCTTGATATAGCCCTCCAGGTTGGGACTGCGGAGCTTGAAGCCGGCGAAGTCCTCCACGGTCTTCATCTCCTTGGTGGCGGTCACGATCCGGGCGCCACGGTAACCGGCACCCATCAGCTTGAAGCCGGAGTCATTGCCCACGGTGTCCAAGATCTCCTGGCCCAGATCGCCGCCCCAGACCGCCTGGAAATGGTCATAACCGTTGTAGATGTACGGCATAATGTCGATATTGGCCAGATTTGTGAAGGGAGCCAGCGTACCCACGGACTCGCAGGTGATGTCCGCCACGCCGGCGGCCATGCCCTCCAGCACCTCGGTGGTGGAACCCAGGCTGTTGCCGCCGTAGAATTCAATGGAGACGCGGCCGGATGTGAGCTCCTCCACCTTCTCCTTGAAAAACGTGGCCATATCATAGCCCAGCTCGCCGGGGGCACTGCCGTTCAGCGCCATGCGCCAGGTGTATTCCGCGCCGGAGCCGTCTCCGCCGGAATCACCGCTGCCGCCGCCGCAGCCTGTCAACAGGGCAAACATCATCGCAAGTGCCAATACCATTGCCAACGTCTTTTTCACATCAAACACTCCTTTTTGTCTTATGGCCTGTCGGTTCTCTGGAAAGGGTCGCTTGCTGCCGGAGCTCGGGTTCCTGCCGCCGGCACGGCAGTTTTCCATATAACATTTTTAAATGGTCTTACCATTTAAAAATTCTTAATTTATTTTATAGCACTTCGCCCAACATTCGTCAAGCGTTATTAAAATAACAAGCCATATTGCACAATTTTCAATGATCTTCTATGCGGCGGGGCGTTTGTTCGGCTCTCTGCCGGCTGTCTATGGACTCTCCCTTGATTCCGGCTTTCGGGTATGATATACTTTTCACAAAAAGCAGGAAAGGTTAAGGAGAGGCATTATGGAGAAGCCTTCTTCCAAGGCCCTCTTCACGCCTGCCAAGACCCAGCGGGCGTCCGAGGCCATTTACAATCAGATCTACCCCAAGATCGTCTCCGGTGAGCTGCGCCCGGGGGACCGGCTCCCGCCGGAGCGGGAGCTGGCGGAGATGTTCCAGCGCAGCCGCCCCGTGGTGCGGGAGGCGCTGCGGATGCTCCAGCAGGACGGGCTGATCGAAACCGCCGTGGGCAGCTCCGGCGGCGCGGTGATCCGGGGCATTTCCCTGAAATCCGTGGAGGAGCCCCTGAAAAACCTGGTGGCCATGGGGGCCATCAACCTGGATGAGCTGCTGGAGTACCGGCATATCAACGACCGCGGCTGCGCCCGTCTGGCGGCCATCCACCACACGGAGGAGGATGCCGAGGCGCTCCGGCAGACCCTGGAGGGGGCGAAGGCCAACCTGGACAGCCTGTTCAGCTTCCAGGAGTATGATGTGGCGTTCCACAGCGCTCTGGCCAGCGCCAGCCACAACACGCTGGCCTCCCTGATCAACGACGTGATCGTCCGCCTCAACACGGATGTGTTTGTGGAGACGATCCGGGACTACACGCCGGAGCAGCTGCGGGAGATCAATCTGCGGATCTACAAGACCCACTACGCCATCATGGAGGCTGTCCTCGCCCACGACCCCGACGGGGCGGACCGCGCCGTGGCGGCCATGGTCCAGCTGTTCCAGGATGCGGTGCATTGAACAGGCACGGAGCTTCACAGGTGCTGCAGCGCGCCGCGAAAAGAAGCGCTCCCCGCTGCGCATGGGGGGTGACGCATCCGGATCCTGCTGCCCGGGAGGGCAGAGAAATGCCGATCACAAATTGCACCTGCGTCGCAAAAAAGCTGGCTGCCCGCCGGGCAGCCAGCTTTTTTGCCATGATGTTTTGGAAAGGACCTCCCGCGGTCAGGCGCCGCCCTGCAGGGTGTTCTCCTGGATGAAGCGGATCAGCTCCCACCCCAGCTTGGGCAGATAGCGCCCCTTTTTGAGAAAGAACCCCACGTCGAACACCACCGGCTCCTCGAAGGGGCGGATCGCCAGCCCTTCGCAGCCCAGGGCCTGCTGACCCTGGGCCACGCTGATGATGCCCACATACCGGCAGGAGCGCACCAGATTCGCCATGCACAGCACCTGGTCATAGTTGAAGAGGATGTCCGGGATCACCTGATGGCGCTCAAACTCCCGGCTCATCAGCTCCTTCACCTTGGATTGGGCGTCCATCATGATGAGCTTCTCCTCTCCCAGCAGCGCCAGGGGGATCCGATCCAGCCGCGCCAGGGGATGCTCCGGGTGCAGCACCGCGTGGATCTCCATGGTGCCCATGGGGATGATCTCCAGCTCCTCCGCCTCCGGCGCTGTGGGGAAGGCGTTGTAGGCCAGGTCCAGCATCTCGCCCGTCACCATCTCCACATGCTTGTTCATGGAGCCCTCGTTCAGGTAGATCTGCGCCTTGGGGTGCTCCTGCAGAAAGGTGGAGAAGATCATGGGCACGATGGGGTTCGTCAGCACGTGGGAGATTCCCAGCCGCAGGCGCTGCTCTGCCGTGCCGGCCAGATCCCGCATGGCATTTTCCGCCGCTTCGCAGGTGCTGAGGATGCGCCGCACCCAGATCATGAACTGCTCGCCCTCGTATGTAAAGGTGACGCCCTTGGAGCTGCGGACCACCAGCCGCACCCCCAGCTCCTCCTCCAGCGCCTGAACGGCGGAGGAGATGGCCGGCTGGGACACGTAGAGCGCCTCGCTGGCCTGGGTGAAATTCTTATACTGGTAGACCGCGTCCAGATATTGCAGCCGCTTCAGATTCAGCATCCGGCAGACCCCCTGTCCCTCCGGCGGCGCACCGCCGCGCTTTTCTTTAAGAATAAGGGAGTTTTATTGAAAAATCAAGATTTTCTTTATGTCAAAAGTGCGAATTGACATTTTTTTGACCACCTGTTCATAAGTTTTTGTTATTCCTGCATAAAAACATGGTATTTCACTATTGAATCGCCAGTTGCTAAAATTCAAATTGGAAGAGATATCCGAGGGGCGCCGGGAAGGAGGGTACACGGCGGAGGGCGCCGCTTTCATCAAATCTGACTGAGAAGGACGGGAGGATGTAGACAACATGATCGTAGTGAGCGTGATTGGAATCGTTCTGGCATTCGCGGTGCTGATCTTTGCGGCTTACAAAAAAATCAGCATGTTCCTGGCGGCGGTGCTGGCTGCAGCCATTGTGGCCCTGTTCGGCGGGCTGGACGTGGCGGCCTCCCTGGTGGGGGCGGACGGCCCCTTCCTCATCGGCATGAAGGACTTCGTGGGCAGCTGGCTGGTGATCTTTGCCCTGGGCGCCCTGCTGGGCGCGCTGTACGACAAGAGCGGCGCCACCTGGCGGATCAGCAGCACCCTCATCAACAGGGCCGGCACCCAGTGGACGCTGCTGATCTACGTGCTGGTGGGCGCCCTGCTGGTGTATGGCGGCATCCAGGTGACCGTGATGATCTTCGTGCTGCTGCCCTTTGCCAAGATCCTGTTCCCCAAGGCGGGCATCCCCTGGTACTTGTTCCCCGGCATCACGGGCCTGGCCATCGCCACCTTTGCCATGGGCCAGATGCCCGGCAGCCTGCAGATGCAGAACATCATTCCCACCCGGATCCTGGGCACGGAGCTGACCGCCGCCCCGGTGGAGGGCGTGCTGGCCACGCTGTTCATGATCATCGTGGGCGTCGGCTACCTCTACTGGCAGGTGAAGAAGGGCCATGACGACCCGGAGGCGGCCATCGAGCTCTACCAGGTCCAGGGCGGCATTTTGGACGAGAAAGAGCTGGAGCAGCGGGCCCCGGGCTTCTGGATCTCCCTGCTGCCCATGGTGGTGACCTTCGTCCTCATCAACGGCTTTGGCGTGGAGCTGCTGTACGGCCTCGCGGCCGGGTGCGTGCTGTCCCTGCTGTTCTTCTGCAAATCCCTGGGCGGCGTCAAGGGCTTTGGAGAAATCGTCTCCGAGGGCTTCAACAACGGCATCTTCCCCTGCATCATCATCGCCTCCGTGGTGGGCGTGGGCAAGGTGGTCTCCGCCACCGATGTGTTCGCCCTGGTGCAGGAGAACATCATCAACCTGCCGCTGCCGGGCCTGGTGAAGGTGGCGGCCATCACCACCATCATCGCCGGGATCACCGGCTCCGCCTCCGGCGGCCTGACCATCGCGCTGGAACTCTTCGGCGAGACCTTCGTCTCCTGGGGCTATACGCCGGAGATCATCCACCGGGTGGCCTCCATCGCCTGCGGCGGACTGGACACCCTGCCCTGGAACGGCACCGTGGTGATGCTGTTCGCCCTGTCCGGCGTGTCCTATAAGAAGGGCTACAAGCATGTGGCGGTGGAGACGGTCATTCTGCCGCTGCTGTCCCTGATCCCTGTATTCATCTACTATTCCATCGTACACTGAGAAAGGTCGTGTTGAATCGTGGCTACCTATGAAAAGAGCTTTCTGCTGTCCCTGTACCGGGACATGGTCCGGATCCGGGCCTTTGAGGAACACGCCGCCGAGTGCTTCACCAAGGGCATGCTGGCGGGCAACATCCACCTGAGCATCGGCCAGGAGGCGGCGGAGGCCGGCGCCTTCGCGGCCATCGAGCCCAGGGACTACTTCACCTCCACCCACCGGGGCCATGGCCATGCCATCGCCCGCGGGGCGGACCCCAAGCGGGCCATGGCGGAGCTGTTCGGCAAGGCCGCCGGCTACTGCAAGGGCAAGGGCGGCTCCATGCACATCGCGGACATGGAGAAGATGAACCACCTGGGCGCCAACGGCATCGTGGGTGCCGGACAGCCCATTTCCGCCGGCAGCGCCCTGGCTTCCAAGATCATGGGGGACGACTCCGTCACCGTGGGCTGCTTCGGCGACGGCTCCACCAACGAGGGCTCCTTCCACGAGGCTCTGAACATGGCCGCCGCCTGGAAGCTGCCGCTGGTCTGGTTCATTGAGAACAACTGCTACGGCGTGTCCACGGAGATCCACCGGGTCACCAATACGCCGGATCTGGCCTCCCGGGCCGCGGCCTACGGCGTGCCCTACGCCGTGGTGGACGGCACGGACGCCATCGCGGTGTACGAGGCCATGAAGGCCGCCCTGGACCACGCCCGCAACGGCAAGGGCCCCTATGTGGTGGAGGCCAAGGTATACCGCTATCAGGGCCACTACTGCGGCGACCCGGCGGTATACCGCCCCAAGGAGTACATGGAGCACGCCCTGGCAAACGACGGCATCGAGAAGTTGGGCCGGCGGCTGCTGGAGAGCGGTGCCGCCCAGGAGGAGCTGGACGCCATCCGGCGGGACGCGGAGGCCGAGATGGACGAGGCCGTGAAGTTCGCGGATGCGTCCCCGTATCCGGACCCCGCGACGGTGCTGGATGATATGTATGTGACTGACAACGAAAGGTGCGTGGCGAGATGAGCAAGAAGATCACCGTCAGCAAGGCCATCGGTGAAGCCTTGCACGAGGAAATGCTCCGGGACGAAAAAGTTTTCATCATGGGCGAGGACATGGCCGTCATGGGCAATGTGTTCGCCATCACCAAGGGCTTTCTGGAGGAGTTCGGCCCCAACCGCGTCATTGACACCCCCATCTCCGAGGAGGGGTTTGTGGGCATGGCCGTGGGCGCCGCGATGCGGGGGCTGCGGCCTGTGGTGGAGCTGATGTACGACGACTTCGCCACGGAGTGCGCGGATCCCCTGTTCAACCAGGCCGCCAAGATCCGCTACATGACCGGCGGACAGTGCAGTGTCCCCATGGTCCTGCGGGCGCCCATGGGCGCCGGCCGCCGGAACGCGGGCCAGCATTCCCAGTGCCTGGAGAATTTCTTCTGCCACTTCCCGGGGCTGAAGGTGGTGGCCCCCTGCACCGCCGCCGACGCCAAGGGCCTGCTGAAGTCCGCCATCCGGGACGACGACCCGGTGGTGTTCCTGGAACACAAGCTGCTGTACGCCCGCAAGGAGGAGATCCCCGACGGGGAGTACACCATCCCCCTGGGCGCGGCGGACGTGAAGCGGGCGGGCAGGGACCTGACCATCATCACCTGGAGCCGTGAGGTCCACTTCGCCCTGGAGGCCGCCCAGACCCTGGAGGCGGAGGGCATCGACGTGGAGGTCCTGGATCTGCGGACCCTGGTGCCCCTGGACTGGGACGCCATCGTGAAGTCCGTCTCCAAGACCCACAACGTCATCATCGTCTCCGAGGAGGTCAAGCGGGGCAGCTACGCCGGCGAGCTCTCGGCCCAGATCGCCGAGGAGCTGTTTGACGAGCTGGACGCCCCGGTGGAACGGGTCTGCGGCCTGAATATCTGCTCCCCCTTCAGCCCGGTGCTGGAGGACAAGAACTTCCCCCATCCGGAGGATATCGTGCGGGCTGTCAAGCGCGTGCTGAACAAGTGAGGAGGCATGTGAGATGGCTTACGAAGTACTGATGCCCCAGCTGGGCCTGACCATGGAGGAGGGAACCGTCTCCCAGTGGATCAAGCACGAGGGAGACGCTGTAAAGGCCGGGGACGTGGTGGTGGAGATCACCACGGATAAGCTGACCAATGAGATCACCAGCGAGCAGGACGGCGTCCTGCTGAAGATCGTGGCCCAGGAGGGCGAGGATGTGCCGGTGAAGGGGCTGCTGGCCTACATCGGCCAGCCCGGCGAGCAGGTGGGGGGGACCGCCCCCGCCGCAGCCGCGGCTTCTGCTTCCCCGTCTGCGGAGCCTGCGGCCGCGTCTGTTTCCGCCCCTGCGGCAGCCCCGGCGGCCGGGGGCAAGCGGATCCGCATCTCCCCCCTGGCCCGGAAGATCGCCGGACAGATGGGCGTGGACTACACCGCCGTCACCGGCACCGGCCCCAGCGGCCGGATCGTCAAGCGGGACATCCTGGCCGCGGCGGAGGCCGCGCCCAAGGCGGCTGCTCCCGCCCCCGCCGCCCGGAAGAGCGCCGCGCCTGCGGCCGCTCCCGCCGGCACCGCCTTCCCGGTGAAGAACCTGGAGCTGATGGAGGGCGACACGGTGGAGAAGCTCACCGGCATGCGGAAGGTGGTGGCCCAGCGGATGTACACCTCCGCTGTGGAGATCCCCACCGTCACCCAGACGGTGAAGGTGGACGTCACCGCCCTGCTGGCCTTCCGCAAAAAGCTGAAGGAGGAGGGCCACGCCTTCTCCGTCAACGACTTTGTGCTGAAGGCCGTGGCCAAGGCCCTGCGCCGCCATCCGGAGATCCTGGTGAGCCTGGACGGGGAGCAGATCATCCGCCGGGCCCATGTGAACCTGGGCATGGCGGTGGCCCTGGACGCGGGGCTCATCGTCCCCGTGATCCGGGACGCGGACCTGCTGAGTCTGGAGGCCCTGTCCGCCAAGGCCAAGGACCTGGCGGAGCGGGCCCGTGCCAACCAGCTGGGCGCCGACGAGTACAAGGGCTCCACCTTCACCGTGTCCAACCTGGGCATGTTCGGCGTGGAGAGCTTCACCCCCATCATCAACCAGCCGGACGCGGCCATCCTGGGCGTCAACTGCACGGAGGATGAGCTGGTGATGGAGGCCGACGGCACCATCGCCAAGCATCAGGTGCTGCGGATCTCCCTGACCTTCGACCACCGGCTGCTGGACGGCGCGGTGGCGGCCAAATTCGAAATGACGGTCCGGGATCTGCTGGAGCATCCCATGGACATCCTGCTGTGAGGAGCGTAGACAATGGCAACGGAAATCAAAATGCCCCAGCTGGGGCTGACCATGGAGGAGGGCACCGTGGAGCGGTGGCTGAAGGCGGAGGGTGATCCCGTCAAGGCCGGTGAGCCCCTGCTGGAGATCACTACCGACAAGCTGACCAACGAGGTGGCGGCGGAAACCGACGGCGTCCTGCTGAAGATCGTGGCCCAGGAGGGCACCGACGTGCCGGTGAAAGGCCTGCTGGGCTACATCGGCCGGCCCGGCGAGCAGGTGGGGACCCCCGCCGCAGCCGCGGCACCTGCTGCGGCTCCCGCCGCCGTTCCCGCATCCAGCGGCCCCAAGACGGTGCTGGTCATCGGCGGCGGCCCCGGCGGCTACGTGGCCGCCATCCGGGCGGCCCAGCTGGGCGCCAGGGTGACCCTGGTGGAACGGGAGCACCTGGGCGGCACCTGCCTGAACATCGGCTGCATCCCCACCAAGTGCCTGCTGCACAGCGCGGAGCTGGTGTCCCAGATCAAGGACCAGGGCGCGGAGATCGGCGTGGAGACGGACGGCGTCCGGGTGAACTTCCCCCAGGTGATCGCCCACAAGAACGCCGTCTCCAAGCAGCTGACGGGCGGCGTGGCGGGACTGCTGAAGGCCAACAAGGTCGTGAAGATCGACGGCGAGGCCGCCTTCACCGGCCCCAAGACCCTCTCTGTGAAGAAGTCCGACGGCTCCGTGGAGGAGATGACCGCCGACGCCGTCATCGTGGCCACCGGCTCCGTCAACGCGCAGCCCCCCATCCCCGGTCTGAAGGAGAACCCCAACTGCATCGACTCCACCGGCGCGCTCTCCCTGGAGAAGCTGCCCAAGTCCATGGTGGTCATCGGCGGCGGCGTCATCGGCCTGGAGCTGGCCTGCGCCTATGCGGCCTTCGGTAC
>DWXY01000079.1 GCA_019118935.1 Candidatus Oscillibacter pullicola | reverse complement strand
TGTCCGGCGGCGTGGGCAAGCCCTGGGGCGTCGTGGTGGGCTGCCTGCTGATCACCGTCATTGCCAACGGCCTGGACATCATGGGCGTGTCTTCCCACTGGCAGAAGATCGTCAAGGGCGCCATCATCGTGCTGGCCGTTCTGATCGACGTGAAAGGCAAGAGCAAAAAGCGCTGATCGGTATTGAGAGAGGGGCGTTCCCCGTCCCGCTCTTGATATATATCGAAATGAACCGAACATTTCAAGGAGGAAAGAACATGAAAAAGAAGAAGTTTCTGGCTCTGCTGCTGACCGGCGCCATGGCGCTGGCCGCCCTGACCGGCTGCAGCAGCGGCACCGAGACCACCGAGGAGAGCACCGGCGGAGATGCGTCCGCCGAGAGCGGGGACGGCACCTACAAGATCGCCCTCATCCAGCAGCACCAGACCAACGCGTTCCAGATCGGCGTCACCGAAGGCGCGCAGGCGAAGGCCGACGAGCTGGGCGTGGAGCTGAACATCCTGAGCGCCGACCAGGACGCTGCCAAGCAGATCAGCCAGATCGAGCAGTGCGTGTCCGAAGGCTACGACGCCATCCTGTTCGAGCCTGTGGATCCCGATGGCCTGCGTGACGCCGCCAAGGCCGCTGCCGATGCCGGCGTCATCATGATCAACATCGTGTCCGCCTGCACCGACTGGGAGTCCGCCGGCATCTCTGCCGTGTCCTGCGGCGACATCGTCAAGGCCGGCGAGAACGAGATGCAGCACGTGGCGGATCTGCTGGGCGGCAAGGGCAACATCGCCATCCTGACCGGCCCCTCCTCCACGACTGACACGACCGCACGCCTGGAGGGCTATCGCAATATCCTGGCCAACTATCCGGACATGACGGAAGTGGTTGCTCCCGCGGACTGCGCATGGGACACCGCCAAGGCCCAGTCCACCGTGGAGAGCTGGCTGTCCGCCTATGATCTGGACGCCATTGTCTGCCAGAACGACGGCATGGCCGTGGGCGCGGGCAACGCCGCCGGTGCCAACAGCGGCATCGTCATCACCGGCCTGGACGGCACCCCCGACGGCTATGAGGCCATCAAGGACGGCCGCATCACCGGCACCGTGGCACAGGACGGCGGCCTGATGGCTGCCAGCGGCGTGGAAGCTGCCGTCACCCTGCTGGACGGCGGCACGCTGGAGAACAATCTCATCATCGCGGACAGCGTGTGGATTGACTCCTCCAACGTGGCAGATTACGAGTAAGCTGTCAAAAGCCACAAATCGATCCGCTGATTTTTTAAAAATCCTTGGCAAACACCGCAAAAAAGAGTATAATGACAAGGAAAGGGAAAACGGGTTCGTTTTCCCTTTCCTTGTCAGAATCTGTGCGGGAGGTGCTGCGGATGCTGCGGGTCGTTTTGGCCGATGACGAAAACAAGGTGATCCTGCTGATGCAGAAGCTGATCGACTGGGAGGCGCTTGGCTACGAGATCGCAGGCACCGCCAACGACGGGCTGCGGGCATTGGAGCTGGTGCGGGAAAAACAGCCCCATCTGCTGATCACGGACGTCCGGATGCCCGGCTGCGACGGCATCGAACTGATCCAGAGGGCCAAGGCCCTCCAGCCCAAGCTGCATTTCATCGTCATCAGCGGATACCGGAAATTTGAATATGCCCAGAACGCGCTGAAATACGGCGTGGAGGACTATCTGCTCAAGCCCCTCAAGCAGGAGGAGCTCACCGGCATTTTGCTGCGCCTCAAGGAGAAGATGGGACAGGAAGCCGCGCTGGAATTCCAGCTGAAAAAGAGCGGAGAACACCAGCAGGAGCTGCTGCTGGACGCCCTGCTGGGAACGGTGGAACGGGGCACCTCCTTTTTGAGCGCCGGACAGGCCAATGGGGAGTATGGATTTCACTTCGGGAACGGCACTTACGTCGCCGCAGTGATCCGGGTGGATGTGCCCGATGCGGAATCCTATCAGGACGGATACCGGATCCTGCTGCGCCATGCCCTGGAAATCGTGCGGCGGGAGAGCGGCCTGCTGACGGAGGAATACGCGGCCTCGCTGGGGAAGGCCGGGATCTCAGTGCTGCTGTACCTGCGGGCCTATCAGGCGGTGGAAGTGACGCAGTACTTCACCAAAATCCGCAAGGAAATTGAAAACCAGCGGGACCTGTTTTGGAATGTCCAGACCACCATCTGCCTGGGCAGCCGGAAGGACTCCCTTGAACAGGCGGGGGAATCGATGCGGGAGGCGCTCTGGCTGTGCAGGGACCGGCTGTGCCGGCCGCAGTCCTGGCGGGATGCGGCCCAGGAGATGCCGGATCTGGCCCGGCGGTATCAGATGGACGCGTCCCGGAAAAAGAGCTTTCAGGTGGCGGCCGAGTGCCTGGATGAGGTTCGCTTTGTGCAGGAGCTGGAGGAGAGCTGCCAGACGGTGGAGGCGCTGCCGGACCTGAACGGGCAGATGGTGGAGGACTGGTTCCGCCAGGTGCTGGAGGCGTGCCTCTACGGAATGCGCCAAAGCGGCGAGACGGAAGCGCCCCTGGAGGAGGAGATGGAGGAGCGGTTCTGGCACTGCACAGATATTGCGGCGGTGTACCGGCTGCTGCGGCAGGGCATCCAGGCGGAGATCCGGCGGCTGAAGGAGGAGAAATCCCTGCGGGAGATGCGGCCGATCACAGAGGCAAAGCACTATATCCAGCAGCACTATCAGGAGGCCCTGCGGCTGGAAGATGTCAGCAGCGCCGTGGGCTTCAACGCCACCTATTTTTCCACGCTGTTCAAAAAGGAGACCGGGCAGAACTTCATGGACTATCTGACGGAGCTGCGCATCAACAAAGCCAAGGAGCTGCTGTGCGGCGAGGAGCTGTCCGTGCAGGACGTGGCGGAGCAGGTGGGGTACCGGGATCTGAAATACTTTTCCAGATTGTTCAAAAAGCTTACCGGTGTGAGCCCGTCAGACTATAAGAAACTTTACAAGTAGGTGATACCATGTGGCCGTGGACGGACTGGAAACTGCGGCGGGCGCTGCGGCGCTACCGGCGGGAGCGGGACCTGGAGGCCGTTTTGCAGATGGACTGGCACCGGGATTTGGATCTGAGCGCGTTTTTCGCAGATGTGGAAGAGCGGCTTCACGGAGAGGAGATCACCAGACTGCGGCAGAAGCAGGCGGAATACCTGGCGCTGCAAAACCAGATCAACCCCCACTTCCTCTATAACGCCCTGGAGGCCATCCGCACAGACGCCCTGCTGGCGAACTGCCCGGATATTGCCGAGACCACGGAGGCGCTGGCGACCTTTTTCCGCTACACCATCTCCAACGTCCAGGAGTATGTGACCTTTTCAGATGAGCTGGACAATGCGGAAAACTACTTTACGATCCAGCGCTGCCGGTTCGGCGACAAGATCTCCCTGGAACTGGATCTGGAGAACGAGCGGCTTTTGGAAGTGCGGATGCCGAAGCTCATCCTGCAGCCCCTGGTGGAGAACGCGGTGTCACATGGGCTGGAGGGCAAACTGGGCCACGGCACGGTCCGCATCATTGTGGAAAACAGTGACCGGACATTTTTCCTGCGGGTGCGGGACGACGGCGTGGGGATGCCGGACGAACAGGTGGAGCGGCTCAACGCGCAGTTCGACGGAGATGGGGGCGCCGATATGCCCCAGCCGTGCGGGGGGATCGCCCTGCGGAATGTCAACAGCCGCATCCGGCTCATGTTCGGAGAGGACTACGGCCTGCATTTGTTCAGCGCCGCGGGCGTCGGCACGGAGTGCTGCGTGACGCTGCCGCTGCGTTTCCGGGAGGCGTAGAACCGTGAGAGAGGAATTGATCCGGGTGGAGAACGGCTGCTTTCGCAGGGAGGATGAACTCTACCGTTTTGAAATCTCCATTTCCCGGGGGGAGTGCATCGGGGTCTATGTGGATGACCATTTTACCTCCGGCACCGCATATCTGGACCTGTTCAAGGGCGGCACGCACCTGGAACGGGGACGGGCTTTTTCCTGCGGCCGCCGGGTGGGCCCGCTGGAACTGGAGCGCTGGATCACGCAGAACGCCAGGATCGTGAACTGGCACCGCTTTCATTCGCAGGAGCTGACGGTGCGGGACTTCCTGCTGGCGCTGGACCGTCCGGTCGGCTGGCAGCAGAGCTGGGGCGCGGTCCGGCGCCTGTACAGTCCGGAGAGCAACGAGATCCGGGAGCGGATGGAGCTGCATGTGCCGCTGGAGAGCCGGCTTGCCGACCTCTCCCTGCTGGATTATTACCGCCTCTGTGTATTCCGGGTGTGGTTCTGGCGGGGGGAACTGCTGATCCTGGACCGGATCACGGAAATCCTGCGGCGGCGGGATGTGGAAAAACTGATGGAGTGCGTACAGCTGCTGCTGCGCCAGGGAACGGCGGTATTCCTGCTGGATCTGGACGAGACATTCATGTACCGCTACTGTGACCGGATCGACGTCATCCGGGACCGCAGGACCTGCTATCGGCTCTACCCGGAGGAGTATGGGGAGCGGCTCTATGCAGTTCTGGGCTGGAAGCCGCGGGACCGCGGAGCGGAGCATGCAGAGCGCCACTGGGGAGACAAGCAGGTGCTGCGGCTGGAGGGCCTCACTTTTCCGGGAATGGCGCCGCTGACCTGCCAGATTCACAGCGGAGAGATCGCCTACTTCCGGGACGAGAACTACACGGCTGCCGCCAGGCTCCGGGAGTGCTTTCTGGGCGGCAGGGGCTGGCTGCGGGGCATGCTGTGGCTGAACGGGCAGGCACAGACATATGGGGAGATGGCAAAGCAGCTCGGCACGGAGATCGGCATTCAGACCGAGCGGCCGGACCGTCCCGGCGGTGTGCTGTTTGACAACCTCACTGCGCTGGACAACCTGACGACCTGCCTGCTTCCCAAGGCCGGATACCGCCTGGTCCGCCGGCGGGTTACGGAGAATATTTTAGAGGAGGCCTCCAGATGGTTTCCCCGGGAGGAGCTGCTGCGGCCCCTGCGCACCTGGTCCTTACCGGCGCGCCTCCGGTTCTCCTATTACAAATGGTATCTGCTGAATCCGCAGCTGCTGATCTGCTTTTTCCCTTTTTCCGGACAGGAGACGGCGCATCATGAGCTGATCATTGACCTGCTGGTTGCCTGCGCGGAACGCGGAATGGCGGTTTGGGTCATCTCCTCCGGCATTGACGCGATCTGTGAAAAGACGGAAAACCAGGAATTTCTCAAGCGCCTGCGAACCATCAACTGACGCCAAACGAGAAAACGGGCACAGACTTGTCACCGGAAATTCCCTCTTTTCATTGATCAGGCACCTCTTGCAGCAAGGCGGAAGGCATGCACAGGATTTTCCGTTGTGCGGTGGTTTGGTGCATATGTATTGATTATCAGCTTGTACGATTGGGAAAAAATGAATTACTTCTGCTCATAAATTCCATATTTTGAGCAGTAAAATCAGGCAGCTCACCCGATTGGTGTATTATGATGAGATACATTGCGCAGAGCAGGTAAATTCGAATCTGGGAAAGGTTTTGATCCAATAGTGATGGACGGGCCTGTTGTTAAAGTCGAATTCCTTGCATTGTATAAGTGAAGATGCGTGACAATTAAAAGCACACGGATGCCTGGCGTATCCATGTGCTTTTAATTTGCCTGACCGATGTGGTTTTCGATGGTCTCCGCCGCATCCCGCTCATCTCTGCCGGTTATGGGTGCAGGTGCTTGGGGTGGCTGAAGCGTGCCCCAGAGAGAGTCTTCTCGTCCATGCCGATCTTCAGAGCCGGCATGCTCCCCTTTTCATCCCCCGCAGTCAATTCCCGGGAGAGCGCTGCCAGCAGGTCCCGCTCGTCTGCTGCCATGAGGTACGGTCTTTCCCTGAGGCAGCACCTGTATTTCCTTTTTCTCCAGTTTCTGCAGTTTGCATTCCCTGACAGGGGTTACAAAGAGCAGTCTTTCCTCCACCGCCCGCTCCAGACAGTTGTTCAGCAGGATACAGGCGCCCCACGACCCGGACGTAAGGCCCTTGTCTTTCAGCTCCAAGTGCCTGACGTGCGGATTCGACCTTCCTTTTGCTGATTATCTCGAAACTCCCGGGGGTGAATGGCGGCCGCGCTTCACCGCCTGCGAAGCTTAATCAAATTCGTGGCAGCGTGGCCGATTGATCATTTCCAGCGCTTGAGGCAGCCCCCATTTCGACCGCGCCCTTCTGGAAAATCTGCGGAAAGATACAGGGCACAGGTCCACGGCATGGAATTGCAGGTTATTTTTCTCTTGACAAATCCGTTGGGCCGCACTATTATAGCAGTGTTATATAACACTGCTATGCAGGAGGAACAGACGCAGATGGAAGAACGGTCCACCGCCACGCTTGAGAACATCCAGCGGGCGGCCATGGAGGAATTTTCCGAGAAGGGTTTCCTGGGAGCCTCCCTGCGGAAGATTGTCAAAAACGCCGGCGTGACCACCGGGGCTTTCTACGGATATTTTTCCAGTAAGGAGGCCCTGTTTGCCTCCATCGTGGAGCCCCACGCCGCCGCCCTCATGGGGAATTTCATGAAGGCTCAGATTTCCTTTGCCGAACTGCCCGAGGAGGAACAGCCATCCCACATGGGGGTGGAGTCGGGCGACTGCATCACCTGGATGGTGGACTATATCTGCCGGCACCGGGAGCCGGTGAAGCTGCTGCTGTGCCGGGCGGAGGGCACGGGATATGAACACTTTGTCCACAATATGGTGGAGGTAGAGGTGGAATACACCCTCCAATACATGCAGGTACTGCGCCGTCTGGGCCGAGATATCCCCGACCTAGACCAGTCCCTGTGCCATATCATCGTCAGCGGTATGTTCAACGGCGTCTTCGAGGTGGTGGTCCACGACATGCCTTATGAAAAGGCCCTGCGGTACGTGGAGCGGCTGCGGGAATTCTACATGGCCGGATGGCTGAAATTGATGGGGGCTTAACCCCTGTCTTTTTTGGATAGAAGTTAGTTATAGCTAACTTATGTAAGGAGGGACCTACATGAAACAGAAAAAAGCAAACAGCCTGTCCCGCATTCTGAAGTATGCGGGCGGGCACAAAAACCTGACCCTGCTGGGCTGCGTCCTGTCCGCCCTGTCGGCAGTGCTGGGACTTCTCCCCTATGTGTGCGTCTGGCTGGCAGTCAGGTCGGTCCTGGCCGGGTGGCCGGATTTGTCCGGAGCCGCGGACCTGGCGCAGTGGGGCTGGGCGGCGGTATGGACCGCTGTCGGCAGCATCGCTCTGTACTTCGCCGCCCTCATGTGCACCCACATCGCCGCCTTCCGCACGGCCCGGAACATGCGAAAAGCCGCTATGGAGCATGTGCTGAAGCTGCCTATGGGGTTTTTCACCGGCAACCAGTCGGGCCGGCTGCGCAAGCTCATTGACGACAACGCCGGCCTCACCGAGGACCTGCTGGCCCACAAACTGCCCGACCTGGCGGGCACTGTGGTGACCCCCATCGCCGCCGTTGTCATGCTGTTCATCTTCGACTGGCGGATGGGCCTGCTGTGCCTGCTGACCATGGTGCTGGCCCTCTTCAGCATGTGCCTGATGATGGGCGGCAGGAATGCCGGCTTCTTCCACCGCTATCAGCAGGAGATCGAGCGCATGAGCGGCGAGGCGGTGGAGTATGTCCGGGGCATCCCGGTGGTGAAGATGTTCCAGCAGACGGTATACTCCTTCAAGGCTTTTTATGCCGCCATCCAGGATTACAGCAGCCTGGCCAGCCAGTACGCCATGAGCTGCCGGGTAGGCCAGACCTGCTTCCTCACCTGCATCAACGGGGCCTTTGCCCTGCTGATCCCGGCGGCGCTGCTTCTGGCCTCGGGAGGCGATGTGCGGACAGTGCTGGTGAACTTTCTCTTTTACGCCCTGTTCGCCCCGGCCTGCGGCCAGATGATCAACCGCATCATGTACATGAGCGAGGCCGTGATGGAGGCAGACGAGGCGATGGGCCGGCTGGACGAGATCCTGGGGCGGCAGCCCATGGCCGAGTCGGCCAGACCCAAGCTGCCCCAAAACGCCGCCGTGGCCTTCGACCATGTGACCTTCACCTATCCAGAGGCAAGCCGGCCCGCCCTGGATGACGTGAGCTTCTCCGTTCGGCCGGGGCAGGTGACGGCTCTGGTCGGCCCCTCCGGCGGAGGCAAGACCACTGCCGCCAGCCTGATTCCCCGGTTCTGGGATGTGGACAGCGGAACCGTCTTTGTGGGCGGTGAGGATGTCCGGGAACTGGACAGCCAGGCACTGATGGACCAGGTGGCCTTTGTGTTTCAGGATACCCGGCTGTTCAAGCAGAGCGTTTTGGACAACATCCGGGCCGCCAGGCGGTCCGCCACCCGGGAAGAGGTTCTGGCCGCCGTCCACGCCGCCCAGTGTGATGACATCCTGGCAAAGCTGCCGGACGGTCTGGACACGGTGGTGGGGGCCAAGGGCGTCTATCTCTCCGGCGGTGAGGCGCAGCGCATCGCCCTGGCCCGGGCCGTTCTGAAGAACGCCCCCATTGTGGTGCTGGACGAGGCCACGGCCTTTGCCGACCCGGAGAACGAGCACCAGATCCAAAAGGCCTTTGAGGCACTGACCCGGAACAAGACGGTGCTGATGATCGCGCACCGGCTGAGCACGGTGCAGAACGCGGATAACATCCTGGTACTCAGCGAGGGGAAGATCGCGGAACAGGGCACCCATGAGGAGCTTTTGAAGCGGGGCGGCGTGTACGCCGGGATGTGGGCGGACTATCAACGCAGCGCCCAGTGGAAAGTTGGAAAGGAGCAGGCGGTATGACGAGGAAATTGCAGCACTGGTTCGCCCTCAGCGAGAAGGGGGCAAAGGATCTGGTGAAGGCCGTGGCCTGGTGCTTTGTGTGCAACCTGAGCCTTATGGTCCCTATCGGCGTGGTGCTTCTCACCGCCCAGCATCTGCTGGATTGTCTGGAAACCGGAGCCGACCCCATGGGGCGCTTTTGGGTCTTCGCGGGTGCCGCCCTGGCCGTGCTGGTTCTGCTGTTCGTGCTTCACTGGTTCCAGTACGCCTCTCTCTATATCGCCACCTACCGGGAGAGTGCCAGCCGCCGGGTAAGCCTGGCGGAGACACTGCGAAAACTCCCGTTGAGCTTTTTCGGCACCCGGGACCTCAGCGACCTGACGGCCACCATGATCTCGGACTGCTCCAGCCTGGATCAGCTGTTCTCCCACTATGTGCCCCAGCTCTTTGCCTCCCTTCTTTCCACTCTGGTCATCGGCATCTGCATGTTCCGCTGTGACTGGCGACTGGCGGTTGCCGTGCTGTGGGTGGTGCCGGTGGCCGTGCTCCTGACGGTGGGGAGCAAGAAAATTCAGGATACCTTCGGGACCCAGAACATCCTCAACAAGCGGGCTGTGGCGGACTGCATCCAGGAAGGGCTGGAGACCGTCCGGGACATCAAGGCCTGCAATCGGCAAACTGTCTATCTGGATGAGCTGGAGCGCAAGCTCAAGGCCATGGAATCCGGCTCCATCCGCTCGGAGCTGGCCACGGGGGTGTTCGTGTGCTCCGCCCAGGCGTTTCTGCGGCTGGGTCTGGCCACAACGGTGCTCACGGGCGCGGCGCTGCTGCGCGCGGGAGAGCTGTCCTTCCTGTTCTTCCTGGGCTTTCTGTTTGCCGCGGCGCGGCTGTACGATCCCCTGGGGCTGGTGCTCCAGAACATTGCCGCCACCTTCAACGCCAAGCTGCAGATCGACCGGATGCGCTCCATCCTGGAGCAGCCCGTGCAGGAGGGGACAGAGGCCTTTCAGCCCCAGAATTACGACATCACCTTTGACCACGTCCGGTTTGCCTACCGGGAGGGCGCCGGCGTGCTGGAGGACGTAAGCTTCACCGCCAGGCAGGGAGAGGTCACCGCCCTCATCGGCCCCTCCGGGGGCGGCAAATCCACTGCCTGCAAGCTGGCCGCCCGGTTCTGGGATGTCACCGGCGGCAGGGTCACCCTGGGCGGGGTGGATGTGTCCACAGTGGAACCGGAGGCGCTGCTGAAGTACTACTCAATGGTGTTTCAGGATGTGGTGCTGTTCCGGGACACGGTGATGGAAAATATCCGCCTGGGCCGCCGGGGTGCCTCTGACGAGGAGGTGCTGGCGGCGGCAAGGGCCGCCCAGTGCGACGAGTTCATCCAAAAGCTGCCCCAGGGCTATCAGACGGTGATCGGGGAGAACGGCTCCACCCTCTCCGGCGGGGAACGGCAGCGGATCTCCATCGCCCGGGCGCTGCTGAAGGACGCGCCGGTGGTGCTGCTGGACGAGGCTACCGCCAGCCTGGACGTGGAGAACGAGAGCGCCGTCCAGACCGCTCTGTCCCGCCTGCTCCGGGGCAAGACGGTGCTGGTCATCGCCCACCGGATGCGCACCGTGGCCGGGGCTGACCACATCGTGGTGCTGGAGAACGGTCATGTGGCCCAGCAGGGTTCCCCGGCGGAGCTGATGGCCCAGGGCGGACTTTACCGCCGCATGGTGGAACTGCAGCTGGAAAGCGCCCGGTGGAAGCTGCAGGGATGACCGGAAGGCACAGCTGCCTGTCCGCCGACCATCAAATCGGCCGGACCGGCGGGACCGCGGGTGTGCACCGCCCGGGCATTCCCGGTCCCCTTCATCGCAAGGCCGGTATGCGGGATTCCGCGTGCATCATGACGGCGAACAAGACGGCGCCCCCCACCTTTGAGACCGCCGGCTACGGCATCTGCGGCGGCCGTTCTCCGGTGTCCCTTCCCCTGTCGGCTTGACGGACTCCCCTTCTGGCGGAGGCTTTCCAGCCCAGGCCCACCTGCGAAAAGCGTTTGGCTGCCGTTTACGGCAAGCCAAACGCTTTCTTTTTGATGCCCCCGGGGCGTAAGATTGATTTCCGCCATAACATGGTCGCAAAATAGCAGCCTCTCCCGGTCCGCAGCGGAGACTTGGTTCTTGTAATTGTCCCCGGCCGAATTGCTATGGAGGGCGGGCGATTCCTGGATGGAACGGATTTTCCTTCAGTCAGGCTCCGCTGTGCAGTCCCCATCCTGTTCCTGCGCATACGGACTGCCTCCTGAACACTTTTCACAAGCGTCTCATTTTTCCCCATTACTTCCGTTTTGATAGTAGTCCCCCAGTTTCATCAACATCCCAAGGGAGCAGATCTCAATGCCGGTCTCATTGATGATGGCCTGCACCTCCGCGGGGAGACTGTTCCAATAGGCCTCCATATTGGGGTCCTCATATTTCATACACATCACCGGGGTTAGCTTGCCCCGCTCCAGGCGGTTTATGTTCCGCGGCCGGGAAGGTCGTGCTTCCATCTCCTCCTGCGTGCGCCAGATTCCACTTCATGCGCAGCTTCTGCAAATGCGGGACATCGTCAAAAATGCGGATTGGCATGCCGGAACTCTGCCGCCCGAATCCGAACCGGATGCCACGCCGGCGGTGCGGGGCCTTGGAGGTGAAGCCGGGTCCTGTGCGGAAGTTGTCCAGGAGCGGAAATCTGTTTCAGTTTGTGCCATCCTTTTGCCGCACTTTCCGCCGCATTCGGCAGAGGGAGCTTTTTCCTTCCGTGCGGCGTGTTTTTAGACGGTATCGGTCAAAGCGGCCATGCGTTTCCCCCGTGGCCGCTGCGGCTGTCACGGGGGAACGCAACGCTCTGTCTGCCCGTCAGAGGGTGACAGCGCGGGTTGGCGTCATGTCCTTGGCAGCTACCGCCGCATCCCCCAGGCAAGGGCGCCCCGGCTGGAAAATTAGTTGCTGCGGGGCAGTGGGAATCCTGAACCTGATGCCTCTGTCCGATCTGATGGAATTGCCGCCATTTCAGCCGGGTGGAGGCTGGAGTCATTCTCATATATCAGCAAACTGACGGGCCTGCCGAAAGCAGGGGTGATGCAGGAGCTTTATCCCTGCAACGCTGCGGATATCTTTTGACGAGTACAGCGCCGGCAGCATGCAGCGATTTGACGCGGAGGACGGCCGGACCATGTCCGCCGAATGGGCCGAAAACGGCGTCAAACTTACCGCTATAACAGGCGATTCAAGCCCAATTTGCCTCAGCAACACTAAGGAAGCAGACCTACAGTCTGGTGACAATTCTGGAAATGGAGGACTAAAAAGGTCCCCCCGGAAATCCGGGGGGGACCTTTTGGGGTCTGATCAGAAATCAGCCCTCATCGACATAGATAACTGCTTCAGCACAACCATCCGTTTTGACCATGTTCTGAACCTTGACGTCATTGACGTAGAACACATTCTGGCCTTCATCAAACTCGCAGTCCTCAACGGTCAGAACACTGGACAGGTCCTGAATAGAGCTCTTATGGCAGTCCGTAAAGGTGCAGCCAATGATCTTACCGCCGCCGTTATTGAAGTAGAAGGGGGTGTCAAAGCCCGTGAAGGTGCAGTCATAAACATTTACAATACTGTCAGCATCATCGGTAGCAACAATGGCCCACGCTCCATCAGAAACGCT
>DWXY01000078.1 GCA_019118935.1 Candidatus Oscillibacter pullicola | reverse complement strand
ACCCAGGTTTTTATTGTATACCTGCGGCATTGAAAGCCCTGTTCGCATCCCTTGATAGCGTATAACAATGTTAATGTTAGCAATGCCATGTTGTACTTCTTTTCCGTCCGCGATTTGGCCGCAATCAACAGCTTTTACATAAATTGGGCTGTCTCCATATCGCTCCGTAGTACGGTACTCGACGCCGATTTTTATGGGAGGATGCTCCCACTCAAACGGCATCCACACTGACGGGCTTGAAGATGAGGGATACCGTAGCTTGAACATTCGCCATCCGCACAGCGCCACGTCTGAGCTGCCGATATTGGATAGCACCGCATAGTTCGCATCGCCCTTGTACAAGAGTGATACCGTAGTTTTTGCACTGCCGTACACCGCCGGAGGATAGGCCAGCACCAATTTTGCAGTCCTGTCCGGCATCCCGTCCAGCACGGCGTCTACCTTGGCGCAGTATGTCTCGTAGGATTCCTCCGCACTGGTGGTCTCAATGCTCTGCAACGCATCCCCGAAGCCATACCCCGCGGGCGCCTTATTGGACAAAGCCGCCGCGACGGAGCCCGCCTCCGGCTCCCCGCTCACTGGGATCTGTGTGGCGTTGTAGTCCCCGGACTGGGGCATCACCGCACCGGTCCGGCCGTTGAAGGAGGACACACCGTTTTCTCCCGCCGGACCGGTGGGGCCTGTGGGACCAGCCGCTCCGGCGGGCCCCGTGGGTCCTGTCGGGCCTGCCGCACCGGCCTGTCCGCTGGGTCCCGTGGGTCCTGTCGGGCCGGTGGGGCCGCCTGCCGGTCCCGTGGGCCCCATTGGCCCCGCGGGACCTGTGGCTCCGGTTTCTCCTGTCGGACCCGTCGGCCCCGTTGGCCCGGTTTCTCCAGCAGGGCCTGTCTGACCCTGGGCTCCTGTGGGGCCGGTGGGACCCGCCGCTCCGGCCGCGCCTGTCGGTCCAACCGGCCCAGTTGGTCCGGTTTCTCCGATGGGACCAGTCGGCCCCTGTGCTCCCGTGGGTCCGGTTGGACCCGTCTCCCCGGTTTCTCCCTTCAGGGATGCCAGGTATTCCTCCTCCGTGCCCTTGAAGCCGTTCTTCACCGCCAGGCCGTAGGCCGAAAGATAGTAGGGGGGATTGTTGTACGGCGGTCCGCCGCAGTCACTCCACCTCATGCCGTCTCGCCTCCTCGCTGAAATATCCCTCCGCGGGATCGTATAGCTGGCAGAACCAGCACACAAACGCCGTGTACGCGCTGTTGTAGATGGTCATGGAGTCCGCGTACTTTTTATACTCTCCGTTCTCCGCGTCGATCCTGGCCTCCAGATACAGCGGATACAGATCATCGTAGGGGGGATCCACCAGCAGCTCCCGGTCCATATCCGCCGGATATTGCAAGTCCAGCTCCCGGATCTGCACCGGCGCCATCAAAAAGACCTCCGCCTGCAGGCGTCCCTCCAGGCGGCGCAGCCACTGGAACTTTGTCTCCTCGCTGAAAGCGTTGGGTTTCACGGCATCCGCCGCCGCGATGGCGTCCTTGACCTTCATTCGCCGCCCTCCTTCGTTCTCGCATAGAAGCGCATGTTCTCCAGCAGCCGCAGGTTGTCCGGCTCCTCCCGCAGCGCCTGCTCTCCGCATTCTCTTGCCGCCCGCAGGTCTCCGATCTGGTAGCAGGCATACGCCATAGCGTCCCAGGGATAGGCGCCCCAGGCCCTGTCCTCGTTGATATAGAAGCCGGACCGTTCGGTGATGGCCACGGCCCGCCGGCCGTAGTAGACCACGCCCTCCCAGTCCTCCGCCGCATAGGCAGCCTCCTGCGCCTGTACCCAGGGCTCCCGCAGCTCCGGCGCCTCCGCGACGGCCCGCAGCGCCCACACCATGCCCCGCCGCTTGTCGCCCATAGACAGATAGCACCGGGAGAGGAAACGCATGGAGGCGCACCGCTCCGGCTGCCACACGGCCCTGGGCATTTTCAGGTGATGTTTCAGCACCGGGATGGCCTCTGCGTACATTCCGTGGAACATATACTCTCGCCCCAGGTAGTGGGCGTTCCGGTCGTCCTCCGGATCCTCCTGTACGGACAGTTCCAGCAGCGGCAGATACTCCGCCCGGCTTTTCTTCGGGTCCGGATAGTGCTCCAGCACGATCTCCGGGCATACTGCTGTCTTCCAGGTGCGCTGCCCGTCTGTCCTCCGCAGCACCTCATGTACCGGATGATGCCAGCGGAATACGCCGGGCGCATGGACCTTTTCCTGTAAAAACGTAGTGCCCGGCGTCCCGCGGGGGCCGAAGCTCCAGATATAGGTGTACCGGAGCTGTTCCGTTCCCGGCTCCCAGACATTCTCCAGCAGCTTCCGCCAGCCGGGCCGGAACACCTCGTCCAGGTCCGTGCACACGCAGACGTCCGTGTCCGGCGGGATCAGGTCCATGGAGCGGTTGCGGGCCGCGTCAAAGCGCCAGGGGGAGATGATCTCCTGACGCACGATTGCGCCCCGGCCTGCCAGCTTTTCCACGGTCCGGTCCGTGCTCCCGGTGTCCAGTACGCACACCCAGTCTGCCTCTTGCATGGAGTTCATCCAGCGGTCCACGAAATGCTCTTCGTTTTTCGCAATGGCGTACACGCATATTCTCATGGCTGCCTCCTTGTGGAAAAGCGGGCGAAGGCGTGCCTCCGCCCGCTTCGGGTGTTGCTTACTCCGGCAGGTCCTCGCCGGTGGAGATGCCGCCGATGGCGGCAAACCGCCAGTCGTTGAACGTGGCGTTCCAGCGGGAACGACCCCGCCACACGTTGGCGTCGGTGTTCTCGTCGATGGTGCTCCGCACCGCCAGCGGAATCCGGTCATTCCACACGGCGCCGCCGTACTGCTCGTTGTACTTGCTGTCCAGCAGGATCCAGGGGGCGGTGCCGGCCGTGATGAACTTGTTCAGGTATGGCCAGCAGATCACGGTCCAGCGGCCGAACTGATAGTTGAAGGCGTTGTTGGCCGTGGCAGGGTCCTTGTCAGCGCCGATGGCCGCGAACACGTCCTTCTTCAGGCTGGCTAGATCGGGGATCAGGATGGTGTCCGGGGACACGTCCAGAATCTCTTCGGTGTCGCCGCAGAAAATCTGCATGGCCGTCTCCATCTGGCCCAGGGCGTCCACGGAAAAGGCGTCCTTGAAGAGGTTACACTGGGCGGGGCCGGACACCTTGGCGGGGTGCTCCGTGGAAAACAGCGGCTGGCCGTCCGCCGTGGTGATGTCAAAGGTCTTGCCCTTGAACTGCACCGTGGAGGCCGCCTTGATGGCGCCGCCGTACAGGGCCGCGCCGAACAGTTCCCGGGTCCGGTGATAGCTGGTCATAAAGGCCGCCGGCTGCTTGCGCAGGTCCATCAGCTTGGAATCCTCGATCATCTCCCTGGAGATGGAGAAGGAATCCTTCCAGGTCTCATACACCAGCAGCTTCTGATAGCCCTCCTGCATGGAGTCCTCGGGATAGGCGCCGTTCTCACCCACGGGCTCAAAGCCCGCCATGGCGGTCATGCTGGTCAACAGGTCGCCGTAGTTCTCGCTGGTCCCCATCAGGAACAGCCGCTCCACGACGCTCTCTTGCTCGAACGCCTCGCCCCGCTTCTCCAGGAACATCCGGATGGGGGCCTGGCACTTGCCGTACACGCTGTCATTCAGGCCGGACCCCTCGGAAAATGTAAGTCTAATAGGCATTGTCTTGTTTCTCCTTTCTCGGCAGGTCGGTGATTAGCCACCGCCGCCCGCCGCGGGCTTCGGGTCCACGAATCGGCCGCGAACGATGCTGCCTGCCGTGGTGCCGTCCAGGCTGACCACCTCGAAGGTGCCGTCCCCGGTGCCGACCTGCGTGCCGCCGCTCTTGACCACCAGCCGGGTACCGGCCACGGTGCCCGTGGCTGCCGCCTGCAGAGTGGTCTCATAAATCACGTCCCGGCTCGTCCGGGACACGGGGATGGGGGTCCCCGCAGTCTCCACCTTAATCTCTGCGTTGCAGATGTAGGGGGGAGTGGTCTCCAGGTCCGCCGCCACGGCCTCCAACTGGCCGGTGCTGGCGTCCAGGTTCAGGGCCTGCCCCACATGGTAGGTGCCGGCCTCCGCCGGCAGATACTCCCAGGGGAGCACAGCCCCGTTGTCGCTCTTCCAGGGCTGAAACATGGTTTCCTCCTTTTCACGCTGCCCCGGTCCCCCGGGGCGCCGCTCATTTCTTGTGCTTGTTGTACCAGGCGGTGATCTCCGCCTCCGTGGCCGTCGGATTGAAGAGCTTGAACGCCCGCATCTCGTCCGGCGGCACCGTGGCCGCCCCGGTCCCCTGGGGGGTCCCGGTGCCGGTCAGGTGGTCCTTGCCTCTGGCGTTGTTCATGGCCTGCTGCCGGGCCGCTTCCGCCCGGGCCGCCTGCAGCCGGTCAAAGTTGGCCAGCCGGTAGGCGTCCAAGAAGCTGTTGCCCTTGCGCACCAGGTCGTAGAACGCCTTGGCGCTGGGCATGGAGAGCAGGTCTTCCACCGTGCTGATGGTGGGGTCCATCTTGTGAATCTCCGCGAGCTCCGCATCCACCCGGGCCTTTGCCTCCGCCTGTCTGCGCTGCTCGTCCGCCGCCGCCTGCTGCTCCTGCTGCTTTTTCAGCGCCTGGATCGCCGGCGTCTGTTCCACCGCGGACCGCAGGGCCTCCGGTGTCAGCTTCCCGGCCTTCAGGTCCTTCTGCAGTCTGGCGGCTTCATAGTCCGCCTGCCAGGCGTCAAACTCCTCCAGGGTGGTGATGGGCTTGCCGGTGACGGTGTTTTTCATCCCCGCCTTGGCGAAGAAGGCCTCCATCTGCCCTTTGGTCCTGGCCCTCTCGTCCTCCACCGCCTTTTTCACAGCGGCGTCAATGGCGGCCTGCTGCTCTTCCCGCCGCCGGCGGGCAGCGTTTTCGGCCCGCTGTTCCTTGGTCTGCTGGGCGGGTGCTCCTGCCTGCCCGCCCTCTGCCGGGGCTGCTCCGGAAACGTCCCCGGCATCGCCGGAACCGCCCCGGACCTCTCCCTCTCCCGGCTCTGCGGGGGGTTCGTGCCCGGCAAGGTCCTGTTCCGGCTCCTGGACACCACCCGTTCCGGGCTCGGTGCCCTGTGCCTGTCCTTCCTGCGCTCCCGGTTCGGCGGCTCCCGGTTCGTTCCCGCCTGCGGGCTGTTCCAGCCCGAACGCAGCGTACAGATCGCTCTCTTCAAATCCAGCCATGAGGCCTCCTATCCGGCCCCTCGGCCGGCTGCCATTTTCCCGCTGTTGGCGTGCGTAATGATGGGCCGCTCCCGGCCCCGGATCATTCGATCTCCGTTACTTCTTGCCGCTCCGGAGGTCGTTGCCCGTCTTCACTGTGCCCTTCTTGGACACAGTGGTCTGGATGGGGGCCTGTACCACCTGGGTCCCGGAGTTCTTGATCCGGCCCACGTAGCCGAAGCCGCCGCGCTTGCCGCCGTTCTTCATGCAGGTGCCGCCTCCTTTCTTGCAGATTGAGATTTTCCCGCGTTCTCATGCGTATCTCAAACGCCCGTCGGCGCCTGATTGCTTTGGTTGGCCGCAACGGCTCCGAGCTGCTGTCCACGCTGCTGGTTTTGCATGGCAAGCAGTTGGAGCTGAATCTGCATCCGCTGGGCCTGGGCGGCCTGCTGCTGTTCCCGCTGCAACCGCTCTTCCAGGTATTTCTTGGTGGACCCGGCCCCGGGGTAGTGCAGCTCCTCCATCTTGCTCCAAAACAGGATCAGCGTCTCTGTGCTGCTGGGATCACCGAACGCCCCTGTTTGCAGGTTCATTCTGGTCTCCTGCCACATGGCCTCCCGGTTGGACGCCAGCGGGGCAGAGGTATCACAGCTGAACAGGAACTGGTCGTCCCAGTAGAACTGCCCGTTCTCGTCCTGCTTCAGGAAGTCGTACCGGCTGATCTCTTCGTAGACCGTGTTTCCCTCGTTGTCCTTGTAGCTGATGGGCCGGGGCTCGTCCGAGTACGCCAGCCAAAACTTGAACATCAGCTCGAACAGTTGGGCATAGGCCGCCTGCTTCATGGTCCGCTTGCTCTCCAGGCGTCCCGCCGCCTGTGCGGCAGAAAACTCCTTGGCCTTTCCGCTGGTGGCCGTGGGGTCTGTCCGGCCCTGGAAGGAATCCGTGATGCCCAAAATCTGCCGGCCCTCTTCATAAACCGAGGCCAGGTACGTCAGCTCATACTGCAGGTCCCCGGAAAACTGGTACACGTCGATCATGGCCTTGTCCGCCGGGCTATCCAGGAACCAGCGTTCTCCGTCCACCGGGTCCGTCCGCAGCGTCGCTTTGGCCGGCAGCGTGATCCGGGTCCCGGCCTTCACCAGCCGGTCGATGATCTTCTTTTCCATGCGGTTGGTGGTATTCTGCTGATCCTCGATCACGTCCACGTCGCTGTTTCCCAGCAGCTGGCCATAGACGCTCACGCTCTTCTGCAGCACCACCGGGAACACGTCCGGCCGGTAGAAGGGGATTCTGGTGGGCCGTTTGACCGCTCTGCCGTTCTCGTCGATCTCCGGATGCTCGCCCGGGATCACCAGGCCGGCGCTGGTGGTGATGGGCAGGATCACTTCCTCGTAGTCCTGTTCCTTTGCGGAAAACTCTTCGCTCCCGCACCACGGGCATGGGCCGCCGTCGTATCGCTCCTGGGGCTCGTCCGCACCTGCCGCTGCGTCCTCCGCCGCCATGGCGTCCAGGCCGCCCTCCAATCCGCCGGCCACATCCTTCGCCAGCTGCATGGCCAGGGCTCGTCCCGCGATCTGCCGCCGGACCTCCGCTGCTGCGGCGTCCTGCTCCACAGCCTCTGCGATGGCCGGCCGGTTCTGGATGATCTGCCCGGGGAGGGGCCGCACCCGGCCGCAGTTCGCGCAGACCGGCACCCGCCGCGCCTGGTAGTTCTCCAGGTCCTCCAGCTCTATGTCGTTGACCCACACGTAGCGGTCGATCCCGCCCTTGTCGTTTTTGGCGTAGCCGATGTACATGGTCACGGCGTCCTCCGCCGTGTCCTCGTCGCCGGTGCCCCGTACCTGGGGCTCCTGCTCTCCCTCGTTCTCCACATTCACGCCGTACTGGCGCCGGATGCTCTCCTTCGTGGTGGGCTGCCGGACGATGAACCAGTCCATGTCCTGGATGCCGGTGTAGATGCCCGGCTGCGGGGCGAACTGCTTCGGATGCAGCATCGCCACTTCCTCTTCGCCCACGGTGTCGTGGGTCCGCTTCCGGTTGTCCCAGGCCACCAGGAAGCCTACGCCGCCCTGGATGGGGACCGTCCGCTCCGCCTGGTCGTTGATGGTCTCGAACGGCAGTCGGTCCAGCTCACAGCGCAGCCAGTGCTCGATCTTGTCTGCCAGCCCCTCGTCCTCCTTCCGCCGCGGCGTCACCTTGGGGGAGGGGATGGCCGAGGACACCTGGCTCTCGATGTTCTCGAAGATGATGTTCCGCACGTGTGGCGTGTTCTCCGGGGTCCCGCCCTTCTTCTCGTCGCCTCTCACCAGCGGCCGCAGCTTCCGGTCTCCGTTGTACAGGTGCTCCCGCCGGTCCATGCGCTCCATCTCCGGCTTCCAGGCTGCGTCGCTGTCCGCCAGCCGCTGCTGCCAAATATCCAGTTTTGCCGGCCTGACTGCGGCCGTCTTCTTTCTGGGCATATCTCAACGCTCCTATCTTCTCGGCGTCCCCCACATCCGCAGCAAAAGCTCTCGCCCCTGGGGGTCCGCCCGGTTGAAGTCGTCCCACATATCCTGCGTCCACACGGCAGTCCCCGCCGCCGCGGTCCGCTCCACACTGGTCCTCTGCTGCACCCTGATCTTGTGGGCGATGGCCAGCGCCATCACCAGATCGTCGTGGGCGCCCTCTTCCGCCTGGGGCTTCCAGTTTTCGTCATAAACGAACGTCAGCATCTCGCCCAGCGTCTCGTAGTCATTGATGGTCTCCAGGTGCTCCCTGGCCGCGTCTTTCAGCCCGTCCACGATCACCGGCCTGGTAACGGTCGTTGTCTCAAAGCCAAAGGCCGGCACCATCTTTCCGGTGTAGTTGTCCAGGCGCTCCCGCACGTACAGGTTCGGGTATCCCAAATCCTCCAGTTTCATTTCCGGGTATGTGGAGTAGTTGGTCTCCACGCCGATCAGGGCGGTGTTGTAGTACATCCCCAGGCAGTACATCTGCTCGGCGTACATCCGCTCCCCAAACTGGTGGTGGAGCACCGCCACTTGCTCTCCCGTCCGGTTGTCCAGCACCTGACCCACAAACCAGTCGCTTCCGGTGCCGGCGGTGTCCCCGCCGATCACGTAGGGCACGCCGTTCTCTGGCTTTTTCAGGATACGGACGGCGCCTCTGGGGTCCTGTACCCATTCCCAGTCGACGATTTTCCCGGCGGCATCCTTCCTGGTGCGGAACTCGCCCCGTTCCCAGGGCAACTCCCGTACCTGCTCCCGCCGCAGCACGATCTCCGCCTTGTCGAAGACGCAGCGGCCGGTGGAAATGAACGCCTCGTCCGGCGTGGACGGGTACTCCTGATGAAACAGATCCAGGTCTCCGCCGCAGTTGGTGGCGATGCACCACCGCCGCCATGCCAGCTGTTCGTCGTCCAGGTGGAAGGTTTCGGCCAATTCCTGTTCCTCCGGCGTCCGTTCAAAACCCGGGGGAGGGGTCCGACGGTATTCCTCCATCTCGAACCAGGCAAAGAAGATGGGCAGGTACCCGTCCTCGCCCCGCCGCTGGGCCTCCACCGCCGCGTCCCACCGATTTTTGAACTCGTCGTATCCGTTGGCGGTGGATTCGATGATGATAATAGTCCCCGGCTTATCCGGTACCGCCTGGGACAAGCCTGCCAGCGTCTCACGCTTATCTCCCGGCCAGAAGGCGAACTCTGACAGGTGTAGGCACCGGAGCGTTGCGGACCGGCCGACGCCGCTGCCGCCTGCCGTGGCGCACTTGATAGAGCTCCCCAGGCCCGGCCGGCGGCCCTTGTAGTGGGCCGGCTTATCAAATACCAGCTCGTGGGCATTGCTTGCCTTCCGCATGGGTTTCATCGGCTCCGGCAGGTTCTCGTAGTAACGCAGGGACATTCGGAACAGGTTGGCGGTGGCTTCATCTTTGTGCGCGACGATCATGCAGTCGGTATAGAACCTGGTTGCCGTGATGGCGAAGATGATGGCCTCCGTCAGTGTGGAGAATCCCATCTGCCGGGCTTTGAGAACGATGATCCGCACCGGCTTTCCGGCGTCCCACTGGGACTTGACTTCCTGGTACATCCGATCCTGGGGCTGATTGAGCCGCAGCGGCACCAGCTCTCCGTCCTTCGTGCGGATTTTCAGGAACGTCTCGATGTACTCCCGCACGTTCAGGATGTTCATAGGCTGCCACGCCCCTCACCGGCCTCTTCCAGCTTCTGCAGATATTCCTCGATCCCCTTGCTGGAGAAGTCCAGGTCATGCCGTTCCCGGTAGCCGTAGTTGTTTTCCAGGTTGAAAACGATGCCCTTGATGTCCTTGCCAGGACGTGTCAGCAGCTCCCGCTCGTTCCATGCCTTCATCCGCTCGTAGACCTGCTGGGTGATCTCCACGAACTCCGGGTTTTTGTCCGGGTCCCGGTAGTTGGCCCAGGTGCTCCGGTCGATCTCCAGGAACTCACACAGCGCCGCGATCTCCGGCGGCACGATGTACTCTGTGACCCAGACTTCCTCGCCCAGGGAGTTCTTGACCGGCACCTGTTCAAAAATCATGTGCCCTTTATCGTCGTACCGGCCGGTCGGCACAGGTTCTGTGATGCGCACCTTCCGGGTGATGGAAGCAAAATACCGCTCAACATCCCTTTTAAGCGTCCGCGGCGTGTACTTCCTGGGCCTTCCTCGTCCTGCCATGCTGGCTGCCCCCTTTCGGCCCTGGTCTCTATAACCAGTCTAACAGGGTGTCCATGCGTCGAACCGTCTATTTTTGCAAAATAAAAAAACTCCTGGACCCGTTGCCGCACAAAAGATTCCGGCGTTTGGATTTCCGTTTTCAAAAAATAAAAATCTGTAAAGTATTTTCACTTGCCACGTTGGCTACAAAATGTTCCATCCCGCGTGTGTGCACGTGCGCGTGCGGGCCCCCGCGTGCGCGGTGTCGTGTCGAAAAAATCCATAGCGTTTTAGGCCCCGGCAAAATCGCCCGAGCCTCCGCCGCCTATTCTGCTTTTTCCGGCCTCCCCGGGGGCCGCTTCCGCCGGTTCTCCGGCAGGATGTACCGGATGTACTGGGAGAGGCCGGGGTGGTATGCCTCCCGAAACAGCAGCACGCCGCCTTTCGGCACCCGGACTTCCGCCTCGCTCATGGCGATCCGGTCCTTCGGCTGCACCCGCACCAGGTTCCGGCTGGAGATGTACTTCTTGTGATCCGGCACCCGCCGCACCTGGCGGATCAGGTAGGAGGCCAGGGGGGTGTAGTCCATCTGCGGAGAGAGGGGCTTCCAGTCCACGCCGCCCAGGCCGGCCCATTTTTCCACGAAGACGTCACGCACCGCCCGGTCCACCACCAGGTGATGGTGGACCCGCACCGTCTCCCCGGTGTCTCCGTCCATGTCGGAGGTCACGGCCACATAGCGCAGCGGGAGCCCCAGCTTGTCCAGCTCCCGCTTCGTTCGACGGATCATCAGCTGCAGCTCATGCTCTGCCGCCGCCCGCATGGTGTCCAGCCGCTCTTCCTCAGTCTCCATGGGCAGGCCCTGCCGGAGGGCCCAGGCCTCCAGGCGCGCCAGCCCCTCGTCCGAATAGTCCAGTCCCACCAGCAGGTCTCCCTCTGTGAAGTTTGCGTTGAGCAGGCGGGCCAGCGCCTTCTCCGCGCTGTACTCGTTCTGCGCCTGCTTCCGGGCGGCGTCCCGCAGACGGCGCTGTGATCTCGTGGGGCGAGCACCGGGGACGAAAAATTTTGTTTTTTCTCCCACGTTGCCCGCCTCATACGTCCGGACGATCCAGTATCCCTCCACGTCGTCCTCGCCTCCTTCATATCGCTCACCCTGCCGCCCACGGCAGGTCTCACTCATTCCGGGGCTCGTCCTCTCCCCACCACGCCCCGCGTGGTGGGGTCCCCCGTTGCCCCTTTCTGCTTTTATCTGTTTTATTGGTGAAAACTTAGGCCCTTACCAAGCCCACATTCGCGCGTGCGCACGCGAATGTTAATATGTATATGACCGGAAAGCCTTTTCGTCTGATCGTCTACGCAGGGCCCCTCGTTGGTGCCGTCCCCAGCATTGACGGCGGCATATTTTGGCTCCCCTCCACTTCGGAGGACCTCAATGCTCGTGTACTGGCGGCCAGGGCGTTTGTGGCTTTTTGATGTGACTTAAACCGGAATCTCGTTTCGCAGGCCCCGCCCGGCTCATGCACCCGCGGCAGGACATATACCCGGCGGCGCCGGGTATCTTGCGGGTTTTGTACAGGCTGTCCACTGGCCCGAAGCCCAGTTCAGGAGTAATGGGCTCATTCTCCGGCGCTTCACTCTGCGGCAGACGTAAGCGTTCCCGAAGCCCTGCCGCGCCCCGCCGCTGCAGCGGGCGGGTTGCTTGCCGCATGGAGGGCGCGACCCTCCGGCCCTGATACATGGGCTGATGCGCTCGTGCGGCATAGAATCCCCCGCCGCCGCTCTCTCCACGTAGGAACGCAGCCGTCAACGCGGACGGCAGGGGAGGGGCCCGGCTCACCAGAATCGCACTGGAGCGCCCGCCGCAGCAGGCGTGACCCTTACCGGGTTGTGGTCATAGATAAGGGGAGGACGCAGGCGCCCGGAGTGGGCCCCGGTCGCCTGCATATCAAATCTTCCGCGGGAACGCCTCGTAGTATCTCCGCACGGCTCGTTCCAGCACGGACGGGGAGAGGTGGTGCCGCAGGCAGACCGCCTGTGCGCCCGCGTCCGTTGTCACGAACTCGAACAGGGCCTGGTAGTATTCGCCCCCGGTCTCCAGGCACAGGTTCAGGATCTTCCGCTGTGCTCCCTCCGGCAGCTCCCGGTAAAGCAGGGAAGAGAAGTATATGTACCCCTGCCGCTCGTAGCTGACCGGAATGGACTTCTTGTACCGAAACACCTGCGGCACCCCCTTTCGTTTACTTTTTCTTCTTCTGTGTGATTTGGTACCGCTCATACTCCGTTGTGCTTGCCATCAGTTGGCCGTATGAGATCCCGCGGCGCTTTGCCTCCGCCGCCAGAGCCACCAGGCGCTGATATTCTTTGGAGCGCTGCTTCACGTGCTCGCCTCACTCTCTCCTTGGACCGGGCCCGCCTCGCCGCTGCCGCCGTCTCCAGGTGGGCGCCGTACCGCCGGCCCATCTCCACCAGCAGCCGCTGCTCGATCTCCAGCAGTTCTTCCTTCGTCTGCATCTGCCCGCCTCCTTTGAAATTGCCGACACGCCTTGCGGGACTGACTTGGCGTGAATTTCCCGCACTTTCGGTCTTCTTGTCTCCAGTGATTTTTTGTATATTCCCGGACAACGCAATCTCCTCGGCAGGTCCCGGTAATCCGCCGGAAGTGTCCGCAGTTTCCGCAGCACTCACGCTCCAGAGGGGGCTTCTTTGCAATGCGGACCAGGCCGTCCCGATCCGCCTCCATCAGCACCCGGAGCCGGTCCAGGTCATAGTCTGGCCCCAAAATGTCCTCGATGGCGGCAAGGCGGCCATAAATTGCACGCTCCTCACAAACCGGGAATTGGTTATCTGCATGGCACTCACAGGTCTTCCCATAGCTGCAATAGTGACACATATCGAAGTCTCTCAATGTCAGCCGTTCCACGTCATCAGCTCCAAACCCTAAATTTCCAGCGTTCCGCGCACAGTATTCGTCCGCGGATCATACTCCATCGTGATCTTGTCCCTGATATATTCAGCGATGCTTCTCGCGGCCTCGTCCTTTGCGATCTGGATGCGCCGCTCTTCTGGCATATCCACCGGCATAAAGCGGCAGTCAAAAAAGGTCCTGTAGATCATGTTCCCTCCTTCGCTGGCGATCCCAGCCACCGGACCACACAGGCCAGCAGGCGCTCGTCCGTGCAGACCAGTTCCTCTTCGTCCTCTCCGGCGCAGCTGCCCTTCCTGTCGCACCACAGGAAAGAGGGATCTCCGCCGTTGTATGCCTTCACGATCACCGCCGCCAGTTCTCCATCGCTCATGGCCCGGAGCTTGTCTCCGACGGTCTGAGCCTTTTGGTGAAAATACCGGCACGTCTCCATGCTGAAATTCTTCTGCCCCTGAAACCGGCACACCGTCATGCACCGTTCGCACAGCGTCTTCATAGGCGCACCTTCCTGATGGCGGAACATAGATTCTCCACGGTCCGGCTCTCCCATCCGGCGATCCAGGTTAATGTTCGGATTTCGTCCTCCGTCAGCTCCACGCCGCGAAAAACATCCTCAAATTCCTGTGGAATGTTCATTGTGCGTTCTCCTCTCCCACCGGCGGGCGGTGGTGTCCTTTCATCAAATTTCATAAAGCAGGCCCAAAATGTACGGCTCTGTTTTCCGCTGTGGTGCCCAAATAGGGGCTTCTGCCCGATTGCTTTCCAAACATCCGCCGCCGGGATGTCATACTCTGACCACTTGAAAATCAGCACCCCATCCGGTTTAAGTACCCGCATACACTCTCGAAAACCATCATGGAGCATTTTGGGCCAGTTATCATCCAATTTCCCGTATTTCTTGACAAGCCACGCCGTCTCCTTTGCTCTGGTCAAGTGTGGTGGGTCGAACACTACCAGGGGAAAAGAGTTATCCTGGAACGGCAGGTCTGTAAAATCACATACCACATCCGAATTTATGTCCAACGTACAGTTACCGGCGTTTTTCCAGAGATGGTGATACTGCTCATGGCGCTTGTCGCAGTACACTGCCGCCGGGTGGTGCTTGTCAAACCAGATAGACCTTGCGCCGCAGGTCACGTCAAGAATCTTCTTGTCCATTTTTCTTTTTTCTGAATCTCTCCGCCTGCGGGCACGTCCCAAAGTGGGAGATATACCCGATCCCCGTGGCCTCGTCCGGCTCCACGTCCAAGTCGCAGCTCAAAACCTCTCCGTTCGGCGTGACGATCTTACCCGCCGCGCCCTCCCGGGCCTTGTACAGCACCGGCTCCGCATCGCAGGGCATGGATTTCCCGGCCTTCGTTCTGATCCACACAATGGGCGCCCCGCAGCCCCTGCATGTTGACTTCTTCATATTGCCTCCTGCATTGCTGCATCCGCATTTTCGGCACAGGAAAACGTCGTTTTTGCTGTCCCAGAAAATCTCTGTTGAACCGCATTTATCGCAGATGCCCGGCCGGCCCTTGGGCCCTGTTGGCCCCTGGTTCCTCCGCATGGCCTGGAACTCGTCCAGGACCACGGGGCACCTGGTCAGCGTGCAGAAGCCCCTCTCACTTGCGTGGCCGCAGACAATGTGGAGGGACCCGCAGAAGTTCAATCCGTCCATTTCACGTCTACACCTCCCGCACATCAATGCCCAGCCGCTCACGCATCAGCTTCCGCTTGATGGCGTACACCCTGGTTTTGGTGGCCTCGCTCTTCACATCCTCCACCACCGGCAGCCAGTGGACCTCTCCGCAGCAGTCCGGCTCCGTGGCCCGCTTATAGGAGAAGTCCGCCCGGTACCGGATGGCCCGCACCCGGACGCCCTCCAGAGTGGTGTAAGCCTCCAGCAGGGTAAACTCCGGTTGGAGCTTCAAATCCCGGATTTTCCCGGCCGCCAGAAGCAGCGCCAGTTCGTCATACCGCCGGGCCTCCTTCTGACTGTCGAATTCCAGCGTATTTCCCTCCGCTGTGATCCGCACGGCCTTCCGGTTGTGGTACTTGGCTGCCGTCCGCCGCGGCATCTCTTCTTCATCGTCCGGCAGGGCAGGGGAGGGGGCCCGGCTCCTGCCGTTGCTCCTCCGCTGCCGCGCCATGATCTGGTTCACCGCCTGGGCCTGCGCCCAGGGCGGAAGGTCCTTTATGTCCATCCGACTCGTTCTCCTTTCTGCCTTTTTCCATGACCTGCACCGAGCGCGGCCATGGTGGCAGCTTCTCCCGCTTCCGCCAGGCGAGAACGCTATTGGCATCACATCCCATGGCAGCCGCGATCTTTGAATCGCTCCACTTCTGGTCGTAGAGCATTTTAGCCTTCTCCCAGTCGTACCGGGTCCGTCGGCGGCTTGGGTTGATGGCGATGGCGGGCCCTTTTGGCTCTGCGCTCCTTGTCTCCGCCAGCGGCTGCCTCGGCTCAAAATGTCTGCACCGCTCCGGAGGGACGGCCCGCCTCGTGTGGCCAGTGATCCCCGCATAGTCGCAGGCGTAGTCCGCAAACTTTGCCGCCCTGTATCTGCACTCCGGGCACCTGATTTTTCCCATGGCTTATACTCCGATCAAATCTCTCAATCTGGACAGCGGGCAGTCCTCGCAAATATCCAACAGTTCATCCCTGGTCTTTCCGCTGGCGGCGCTGGTGTATCTGCAGTAGCTGCCGCATAGCTCCTCAATCAGCTCTTCCGCCTGGTGCTCAATAGGACCCAGCTTGTCCACCAGTTCCTGCTTCTTGGCCATGGAAAACCATCCGGATCGCTCACCCTTCCTGGTCAAAAAGGCTTTCGCCGTCTGCTGCTCCAGCCACCACTTAATCCGATCCAGGTTTTTGTGTGGGCAGGTGTCGCAGTTTTCCAGGGCGCAGCCGGCACAGAAGGCCTGCTCGAACGCCATATCCCATGGTGCGTCTGCCGTTGGGATAGAGGCCAGCACCGCGGCCAGGGCCTCCGAAGATGCTGTGATCCTTTCAAATCTGGTCCCCATTTCCGCATTATTCCTCCACTGCGCTCTCAGCGATATCAATACCAAGGCGCTCCAGCATCTGCGCGATGGCCGTCAACTAGTCCTCTGCGGTCACCGGGCGGCCGCAGATCGGACAGGGGTCTCCGGTTCTGATGATCCGCATCATGCGATCCTCCCCGCTTTCTGCTTTTTCTTGGCCGGCCGGTCTGCCCCTGTATGTTGCGCCGCAAACCAGGGCGTCAGGACCTCCCGCTCCCAGCGGTCGCAGAACTCCCGGACCTTCCGCGGGATCCGGTGCTCATACTGCTTGTGTTCCCCGTGGCGTTCATTGCCGTATCCGTGGAGCTGGATTTCCTTCGGGATCGTTCCGTTCATGTTGATCTGCAATGTATAATAGCTCCGCTCCGGCCTGCGGCGGTGCCGGACGAAAAACACAGGCTTCCCAGAGCAGTGTGCACTGCCATAGGAGCCGACACAGTGCCGCAGGACCTTCCCCTCGGAAACCAGGTCCTCCTCCACGCGGGGAAGGACGATACACAACTCTCCGTCAGTCCATTCCAGATCCCGGAACCGGATGAATGTGCTGGTGAATCCCAGCTGATACGATGCCTTGAAATGGTTGGCCCAGAATTGGGTAATCCGCTCATGGGCGGCCAGTAAATCGCGCGGCCAAAGTGTCTCTTCCGTTTCTGCCATCTGTGCGTCTCGCAGCATCTTGCGGTAGTCGATCAGCATCTGGACGCCATCTTTAACTGATCCCCGCTTCTCCAGATACCGGACCACAGGCAGGGGAAGCAAATCTTCCCATCCAGCAGCGGCCATCTCCAGGAGCTGCCCCACGGCCTTGCTGCCGACGCGCTTCCGGCAGTATTCAAAATCCATGGCGTCAGCACCGGGGATCTGGCGCCGGTATCTGTCCCAGCACTCCGCATCCCCGGCCCTCCAGTGCTTTTTGGAGATTTCCCGGAACGCCGGTTTGCTCATGTGCAGCATCCGGTGGGGCTTGACTTCCCTCCAGTCCACCCACGGGATAGGCGGCGTGTCGCAGAGGTCGTGGACATTGTTAGCAAGGTCCAGTGTGTTATCAATCGTGCTGACTACCGCTTCGGCGAACCCCTGCCGCATCAGGTTCTCTACCTGCGGATGCCGCTCCCATACGTGGAGGTACGCTCCGGGCCAGCAGCCGCCGGCAACTATGTATTCCTTCAGCGCCGTCTTCTCGCCAGTGTGCCGGTCCAGACCCGGGACATGGACCAGTGTCCACCCGCCGATCTTGCGGTGGCTGGCCGCATCCCAGGAATAGTAGGGCATCTGCATTGGGTCCCGGGTGTAGCTGCACGGCAGCCAGACCACATCCCGCACATCATTCCCGGTCCGCTTGGCGCGAAACCGCCGCAGCCGCCCGTCACCGTCAATCAGCAGAGCGGCGTGGGGCAGGAACAGGATGTGATCGCCTCCGGTGTCATCAAAATGCCGGCTGACCAGCCAGTACATGACGACGGTATAGGTCTCCACGTTGACCACCTCCGCCTGGAGCACCTGACAGGTGCGCCCCCGGCGCAGGTCCGCCCGACGAGTCACCTCAACAGCGGACCAGCACTTGGGGCAGAGGACTGTCTCACCCTCCAGATACACGTTGGAGACCGGCCCCGGCTCCGCATAGCCGGCGCAGGTTACGTCATCCAGCCCTGTCTCCAGCACGATCCCGCCGTCGGAATACCCTGCCTCGAAGTCCTCTCCGCAGTTGGTGCAGGTACACCAGGCGCCCCAGCGGTGCTTTGCCGTCCGCCGGCGCCGCTCCCAGTCCTCCGGGCACATGATTTCCCCAATCGGTTCCGCCAGTGTGACTGGTTCGCGATGGAATAGGAGCATCGGGGTTCCCAGGGCATCCCCGTTATCGTAGATATCGCTGAGCACATCGTTTACCAGGTCTCCGCGAGGCTCTACCGGCAATTTCTCCGCGATTTTCTTCCAGTCCTTGTCCATATCCAGCACCTCACAGAAAATCTGCCAGATTGAGGATCTTCGGAGAGCCGCTTTCCGCGGCCGCGCCCCCAGAGGCGCCAAGGCCGTAGAACTCCCGCAGGATGGCG
>DWXY01000077.1 GCA_019118935.1 Candidatus Oscillibacter pullicola | reverse complement strand
GCACCGCCGCCCCCCGGCGGGTGAGGTGGTAGTATTTCCGCACCCGGCCGGTGGGCGCCTCCTGCTGGTAAGCCTCCACCGCCCCGTCCCGCTCCAGGCCGTGGAGCACCGGGTACAGCGTCCCCTCCTTCATCTCAAAGGTGTGGTCGGATCTGCGGGCCAGCTCCACGATCATCTGGTAGCCGTACATATCCTCCCCCGCCAGCAGGGACAGCACCAGCAGCTGGGCGTGGTCCATGGTCTGCTTCTTTGCCATAGGGCACCTCCTGTCCAGGCAATATGCCTAGAGTTTCTATGCTTTTAGTATACATCGTAATTCTAGGTATGTCAATTACAAAAAGCGCGCGCCAGCCCGGCGCGCGCTTTTTTCTTCAATTCTTCCCGATCCCCAGCAGGGCCCGGCCATGGCTGTTCAAATGCGGCGCCAGCTGCTCGTAGGACAGCCGGAACTCCTGCGGTCCCATGGCATAGCAGGCAATCTCATAAGGGGAGAAGGCCACGGTCATCCCCTCCTCGTCGAAGGAGACCGCGTAGCTGCTCCAGTTTGCGGCAATGTCCTGATAGTCCTCCCAGTAGCCGGCCTCCACGGCGGCTTCCGGCGCCACGCCGATCTGGCGGATGATCTCGTCCCGGACCGCGTCCAGAAATATCTGTCCGTCCGCCGCCAGGAGCTCAGGCGCGAAGAACTGGCCTGTCGTCAGGTCGAAGTTCCACGCCAGCAGGACGGTGTTGGAATGGGCTCCTCCGGTATAGCTGTAATACTCCGCCTGGATGCACACCATCTGCTCCGTCTGATAGACAGAACAGTCCAGCTCCAGCGTGTATGGTGTCCAATTCAGGCCGGACTCCGCCCGAAAGGCCAGCTCCTCCTCCGCCCAGGCCGTCACCTCGTCAAAGCCATCCGCCCCGGCCCAGTCGCGGAACCGGCTGTTGAAGGCCTCCGCCCTCTCCAGGGCCGCCGTCTCCGCCGGGGAGGCCGCCTCCGTCAGCGCGGTGCCGTCCGGCAGGGTCACGGTCATCTCCGGCAGCTCATAGGAGCGCACAGCCAAAGTCGTGCCGTCCGCCGCCGCGGCGCTGTCCTCCAGCGTCTTCAGCGCCACCGTGTAGGTCAGGGGCTCGGATGCGGCCTGGGTGAAGGTGGCCGCGCCCGTCATCGTGCCGCTGTCCGGCTGTTTCTGTTCCGGGACGGCAATCTCCTGCGATGCGGCCGGGGGCTCCTCCGTCTCCGGAGCGGGGGCTGCGCAGGCTGTCAGCATACACAGCAGCAAAAGCAGGGCGATCATCCGTTTCATAGGGGTTGCTCCTTTCCTCAGCAGGGCGCAGGCCCTCCTAAGATCACGGGACCTTCCCGCCACTCCGTGCCGCCGCAGGCGGCGGAGAGGCGGGGATACGCCAGGGTATACAGGTCCGTGGCGCGGACCTCCAGTTCAAACAGGTGCCGGGCCTCCGGGCCCAGCCGCCGGACCTGCGCCGGCTTGGTCAGCACCGGCACGGCGGCCGTCTCCCGCATCCGGGAGAGCAGCCGGCAGCCGGTCCCGTTGGCCGCCAGCACCCGCAGATAGGGCACCCGCTCCGGCATATCGGCGGGCGTCAGTCCCAGATAGGCCCACAGCACCATCCGCCGCAGGCGGGCCATGGCGTAACGCTTCGTCTTGGCTGCGGCCAGCAGTTCGGGCAGCGAGGCGGCGGCGCGGGAGGCGTCGTACAGCCGATTCCAAAGGCCCTCCCGCCCCTGGTCCAGGGCGGCAAAGTCCGCCGCCGTCATGGACCGCAGCCGGGCCAGAATGGCCCGGTGGCTGTTCTCCCAGAACACCGGGGCCCGGCCGGCGGCCTCTTCCTGCTCATAAGCGCGGGCCATGGCCGGAGGCAGCAGGGACAGGGCCTCCTCCCGTTTTCCCTGCCGCAGCAGCGCCCGGAGGCCGGAGGCTGAGGGGTGGGTGTCCGGCGCCAGGGCGCCGTCATGGGCGCTGCCCTCCCGCCGGATGGTCACCGGCCGGATGGGGGCGTTCTGCCCCAGCAGGGCCTTGCAGTACTCGATGCCCAAAATGTTGTTGGGAGACTCCAGCAGGGCGGCGTCCTCCTCCGGCAGCAGGCCGGTCAGCGCCCGCTGGCGGGCGGCGGCAAAGCTCACCGCTCCAGGCAGCTCCTCCCGGAGCCGATCCCGGAAGGACGGCGTCAGCAACGCGGCAGCCACCCGCTCCAGGGCGGAAGCATCGCCGCACTCGCTGCCGAACAGCAGGTGCTCCACAACCCCGGTGGCCGCCAGCACCTGGACGCCTCCGGCGGCAAACCCTTCCGCCGAGGACACCGCCCAGGGCAGGGGCAGCTCCAGCACCAGGTCCGCGCCGCTCTCCACGGCGGCCCTGGCCCGGGCGTGTTTGCGCAGCAGGGCGAAGTCCCCCCGCTGCACGAAGTTCCCGCTCATCACGCAGACCATGGCCGTGTCCGGCCCCAGCGCCGCCCGGCCTGCCTCCAGAAGCCGCAGGTGCCCGCTGTGGAGCGGATTGTATTCTACGATTATACCTGCGGCCTCCATGGAGTTCTCCCCTTCCAAATGACAAAAAAGTTACAGTCCGGTGTCAGTCTCGTCAATTTTTTATCAATGCCGCCTGCATGGAGCTCTTTTTCCGATCATACCATACTTTCCGGAAAACGTCCAGCCGGACCGATTCCGGGCCGCTCCGCGGCGGGCAGACGCCGTTGCGCCGGAACTTCCCCGGCAAAAAAAGCGCCGGTTCGTTCAAAATTCCGGTTGTAACCAGGGAAATCTCTGGTATAATGAGAAGTGCGCCGGGACCCGCCCCGCCGGGGCACGGGTTCCCTTTCAGTCAGGCATCTGCCTGCAATTCATACGATGTGGGGATGTCCACGGGCATTTCCAAAAAAGAGGAGACGGTAAACATGAACATTCTGGTTATCAACGCTGGCAGCTCTTCCCTGAAGTATCAGCTGCTGAATCCCGAGACCGGCGCTCTGCTGGCCAAGGGCCTGTGCGAGCGGATCGGCATCGACGGCAAGTTCACCTACAAGCCCCAGGTGGAGGGCAAGCAGGTGCTGGACGCCGTCGACGTGGCCATGCCCACCCACTCCGAGGCCATCCAGGCCGTGCTGAACGCTCTGGTGGACAAGGACAACGGCGTCATCGGCTCCATGCAGGAGATCGACGCGGTGGGCCACCGGGTGGTCCATGGCGGCGAGGCCTTTGCCGGCTCCGTGCTCATCACCGATGAGGTCATGAAGGCCCTGGAGGAGTGCATCCCCCTGGCCCCCCTCCACAACCCCGCCAACATCACCGGCATCAACGCCTGCACCGCCGTCATGGGCAAGGACGTGCCCCAGGTGGCCGTGTTCGACACCGCCTTCCACCAGACGATGCCCGCCAAGGCCTATATGTACGCCCTGCCCTATGAATACTATGAGAAGGACAAGGTTCGCCGCTACGGCTTCCACGGCACCTCCCACAAGTATGTCTCCGGCCGGGCCGCCGCCATGCTGGGCAAGAAGCCCGAGGAGCTGAAGCTGATCTCCTGCCACCTGGGCAACGGCTCCTCCATCGCCGCTGTGGACGGCGGCAAGAGCGTGGACACCTCCATGGGCTTCACGCCCCTGGCCGGCCTGCCCATGGGCACCCGCTCCGGCGATCTGGACGCCGGCATCCTGCAGTACCTGATGAACAAGTACAGCATGAACATCGACGAGATGCTGAACATCCTCAACAAGAAGTCCGGCGTGGAGGGTCTGTCCGGCGTCAGCTCCGACTTCCGTGACCTGGAGAAGGCCGCTGAAGAGGGCAACGCACGGGCCCAGCTGGCGGAGGAGAAGTTTGCCTATGAGGTGAAGAAGTACGTGGGCGCTTACGCCGCCGCCATGGGCGGGGTGGACGCCATCATCTTCACCGCCGGCGTGGGCGAGAACGACAAGGGCATCCGCGCCATGGTGTGCGACGGCCTGGAGTATATGGGCGTGAAGCTGGATCCCGCCGCCAACGACGTCCGGGGCAAGGAAACCGTCATCTCCGCCGCCGACTCCAAGGTGAAGGTCCTGCTGATCCCCACCAACGAAGAGCTGATGATCGCCACCGACACCGCCGCCATCGTCAAGGGCAAGTAAATTCCACATCCCCGCATATTCAGAGAGGGCAGGCCGGCGGCCTGCCCTCCGTTCTTTTGCAAACATCCCGTTTCGGAAGCAGGGATCCGGGGGGCGCGAGGGGGCAGCGCCTGCCCCGAACGGGCGCAAATGCCCCGCAAAGCCTTGCCCCCGGCACAGCGGTATGCTATACTCAAAACACACCCAGCGGAAATCTTCAAAACGAGGTGATCGGGTATGCGGGATCTGCGGGAGTCCTGCCGGATCGCGGTGGTCCAGGCCGCCCCAGTGATGTTTGACAAAGCCGCCTGCACCGTGAAGGCGGTGGAGCTGATCCGGGCCGCGGCTGCGGAGCGGGCGGAGCTGATCGTGTTCCCGGAGCTGTTCATCCCCGGCTATCCCTACGGCATGACCTTCGGTTTCACCGTGGGCAGCCGGACCGCCCCGGGGCGGAAGGACTGGGGGCTATACTACGAGAACTCCATCCTGGTGCCCGGGCCGGAAACGGAGGTCCTGGGCCGGGCCGCCCGGGAGGCCCGGGCCTACGTGAGCATCGGCGTGTCTGAGCGGGACGCCGTCAACGCCACGCTGTACAATACCAACCTGATCTTTTCCCCGGCGGGCGAACTGCTCACCGTCCACCGGAAGCTGAAGCCCACCGGCGCGGAGCGGGTGGTGTGGGGCGATGCGGACCGGCATTACTTCCCGGTGGCGCAGACGCCCTGGGGCCCCATGGCCAGCCTGATCTGCTGGGAGAGCTACATGCCCCTGGCCCGGGCGGCCCTGTACGAGAAGGGGATCACCCTGTACCTCTCCCCCAACACCAACGACAACGAGGAGTGGCAGTCCACCATCCGCCACATCGCCATCGAGGGGCACTGCTTTTTCGTCAACTGCGACATGGTCTTCACCCGGGACATGTACCCCGCCGGGCTCCACTGTCCGGAGGAGATCGGCCGCCTGCCGGACATCGTCTGCCGGGGCGGCAGCTGCGTGGTGGATCCCTACGGCCACTATGTGACCCAGCCCGTCTGGGACCGGGAGGCCATCATCTGCGCGGATCTGGACCTGACCCAGGTGCCCCGAAGCCGGATGGAATTCGACGGCTGCGGCCACTACTCTCGGCCGGACGTGCTGAAGCTGACCGTGGACGACCGGTGACAGAAATGCCGAAGGAGGAAGCCCCACTGTGAAACACATCAAGCCCGGCCGGGGGCCGTCAGCCATGGGAGCCCTGGGCTCCGTCATCGCTGTGGTCTTCGGCATCTTCTGGACCGTATCCGCCGCCTCCATGGGGGCGCCCATCTCCTTCTCCATCTTCGGCGTCCTGTTCGTTATCGTGGGCATCGTCCAGGCCGTCTACAACTTCAAGAACGCCGCGGGCAAAAACCGGTACTCCGCCTTCGACATCGTGGACGGCGAGGAGGAGCCGGACCCGCTGAATCAGCGCTTCGGCGGCCGGCCCCCGGAGGCCGGGGACACGTCCGGACCGGAGGGGCCCCTGCGCTACTGCCCCTACTGCGGCGCCAAGCTGGGGGATTCCTATACATTCTGCGGCCACTGCGGTAGGCGGCTGCCTGACGTCCAAGAGGAGGATCATCCATGAAAATCGCCCTGCAATTTGCCATGCCGTCGGAGCTCCATGCCCTGCCGGGCGCCCGGGAGCTGACGCCGCTGGAGACCGTCTCCGGCGTTCCCATCTTTGAGATTGCCCCGGACATTCTTGCCTGCGCCGGCGGCGTCAGCAAGGTGAACGCCGCCATGGCCGCGGAGCTGCTGTGCCTGCGGTATGGCGTGGATCTGATCCTCAACGCCGGTGTGGCCGGGTGCCTCACGGACCTGCCCACCGGCACGCTGGTGGTGGCGTCGGAGTTCGTCCAGCACGATGTGGACACCACCGCCGTGGGGGACCCCATCGGCCTGGTATCCACGGTGAATCAGGTGGCCTTCCCCACCTGGCAGCCGGAGCGCTGTGCGGAGCTGCTCGCTTCCCTGGGCCATCCCGCTGTCACCGGCCGGGTGGCCACCGGGGACTGGTTCGCCGTCAAGGGAGAGCGGGCGGCGTGGATCCGGGACACCTTCTCCCCCCTGCTGACGGAGATGGAGGGCGGCGCCATCGCCCAGGTGTGCCTGCGGAACGGTGTCCGGTTCGTGTCGGTGAAATCCGTCTCGGACCACCTGTTCTCCGACAGCCAGGCGGAGGAGTACTTCGACTTCGGTCAGGCCCTGGAGGCCCTGGGCCGGGCGGTGCTGCCCCTGGCCAAGGCACTTCAGGATGCCGGGAGATAGAAAACGGAGCGCCCGGCGGGGATCATCCCCGCCGGGCGCTCGTATCCCGTCAGCTATGTTCCGCCGGGCCGTCCGGCTCTACGGTAAACACCTCTTCGATGGGCACGCCGAATGCCTGCGCAATATTCCAGGCCAGCACCAGAGAGGGGTTGTACCGCCCCTTTTCCAGATTGCCGATGGTCTCCCGCCGGACCCCCACCAGCTTTGCCAGCTCCTCCTGCTTCAGGCCCAGACGGGCCCGGTGCTCCTTCATCCGGTTTCTGATCACGGCTCCAGCCCCCAGCTCTCCCGGAAGCCGTACCAGGCGGCAGTCAAGGCGTAGACCACCACAGAGGCAGCCCAGCCAACCGTGCAGCCGGTGAGGAGCGCCCGCTGTGGGGGTAAACCGCCCAGCGTCAGGGTCCCCAGCACAGCGGCCGCCATCATCAGCATCCCGGCCACGAACGCCCGGGAGGCGGACCGGGCCAGCTGCTCCTCCAGCATCTCGTCAGACTTCAAAAAGAAGTACTGGAAGTCCACCGCAAAGGCGAAGAAGCCCAGGAATCCCCGCGCCTCCGTAAACACGCCTGCGAACCCCAGCAGGGAGAGAAAACCCAGCATCCCATACAATGTCTGCTTTTTCATAAGCGACCTCCCTAATCAACATTCCAAAAAGTGGTATATTTCACTCTTTATGAGGTGAATATATCACATACCGCTTACGCTGTCAAGTATAAAGCTGGCATGAGCAGTCTCCGCGCGTCAAGCGTCAAATCCCGCTGAGCTTGCTTTCCCGCAAGGGTACGCAAAACTCACAGATATGCGCTGAGACCTTCGGGCACGCATAGCGCTCGAGGATGGGCCTCGCGCCGTCCACAGGCAGCCGTGCTGTGAGTTGGGGAAGGTCCCTCCAGAAATCTGATACGCCTTCTTCCGTATGGGGGACTTCAAATACCGCACAGCGGCCGCCGGCAACGGTGCGGACCGGCAGGCCGCAGGGAGCTTCTCGGCCGGTGAGGATCATGCCCACGTCATACCTCTGCCGGTCCTCCGGGATTTTCGCTGGATCGTCCAGGGCGATGCCCAGGATCGTCGTATCCTCCCGAAGCAGCGCATGTTCTCTCAGGTATCGTTTGAACTGCTCCATCAGCTGCCGGTTGCCCTCGCCATACCCGCCGGTCCGGCGCATATAGGCGATCTGCATGTCTTCCAGTTTCTCAATGGTCAAGCGACCACCTCCTGTATGTTGATCCGTGTCCGGCCGGACAGCGAAATGGTACATACAATTAAAATATTTTGCAAGAACTTTTTTAAAATGATTGACTTTTCAGATTTTGGCTGATATACTAATTGAGCCGCTTTGAATGGGTTAAAAAGTGTCCCACCGGGACCGCCCCCGACAGCGAGCCCGTAATGAAGGAGTTGAAACAACGACATGAACGCAATCATCGTGACCGGCGGCAAGCAGTACAAGGTGGCCGAGGGCGACGTGGTCTACATTGAGAAGCTGGACCAGGAAGCCGGCGACACCGTGAAGTTTGACCAGGTCCTGGCCATCCTGGACGGCGACAAGGCCACCTTCGGCACTCCCGTGGTGGAGGGCGCCTCTGTGGAGGGCAAGATCGTCAAGAACGGCAAGGGCAAGAAGATCCGCATCTTCAAGTACAACGCCAAGAAGGGTTACCGCAAGCGTCAGGGCCATCGTCAGCCTTACACCAAGGTCGAGATCGGCAAGATCTCCGTCTGAGTATGACCACTGTCGTATTCCGTATGGAGGGCGACCGGATCACCGGCTTTGAGGCCCGCGGCCACAGCGGTTACGCCGAGGCGGGCGCCGACATCGTCTGCGCCGCCGTCACCAGCGCCATCCGTCTGGTGGAGGCCACCGTCAACGACGTGCTGGGTCTGGCCGCCTCTGTGAAGGTCCGGGAGCAGGACGCGTCCATCTCGCTCCATCTGCCCGGGGGGCTGTCCCCCACGGCGGAGAGCACCTGCCAGTCTCTGCTGACAGGCTTGATGGTTTACTTCTCCGCACTCCACGACGAGTATCCCGACAACATCGAAGTTCTGGAGGATGATTGATCCTCCCCATCTAAAAATCTTCAGAAAGGATGGTCCGTATCATGATTCGTATTGGTCTTCAGTTCTTCGCCCACAAGAAGGGCGGCGGCTCCACCAAGAACGGCCGTGATTCCAAGGCCAAGCGCCTTGGCGCCAAGCGTGCCGACGGTCAGTTCGTCCAGGCCGGCAACATCCTGGTGCGTCAGCGCGGCACCCACATCCACCCCGGTGTGAACGTGGGCAAGGGCACCGACGACACCCTGTTCGCCACTGTCAGCGGCACGGTCCGCTTCGAGCGGCTGGGCAAGGATCGCAAGCAGGTCTCTGTTTACGAAGCTGAATAAGCAGGCCAAACCGCCCCGGTCAGATGACCGGGGCGGATTTTTGCCGTTATGCGGTTTCTTGAAATGGTCCGCTTTCATGGTCTCGCTACCCGGCAGCAGTCAAAGCCAGTTGAGGGGATTCAGGAGCTCCAGGAAAAACGTCCAGAACGTGTCTTTGAAGCGCGATCTCCGGCATTGTTTGCCGGGGAGCAGCGCCCGCACAAAGGCGATCAGCAGACACAGCAGGAAATATAGGACACCTGCCAACAGGACCAGCAGGATCACGTCGGCCATCGCGCGCCCCCTTTCTCCCGAACGTTCTGCCATGGTACAGACAGTATAACACCGTCCGCTTTGCAGTTCCAGAGGTTTTTGAATTTTGCCCGCTGCGCAGGGCAGACCGGCCAAAATGTCTCCGCTCTTGACGTGGGGCGGGTTTTCGGATAAAATAGGTAAGATTAGGAATTCTTTGAATAGATCACAACATGAGGTGCAACCATGGCAACTTCTTTCATTGATAAGGCCCGGATCTCCGTCCGGGCAGGGAACGGCGGCAACGGTGCCGTGTCCTTTCACCGGGAAAAATATGTGGCCGCCGGCGGGCCGGACGGCGGCGACGGCGGCCGGGGCGGCTCTATCATTTTGCAGGTGGATGACAATATGTCCACCCTGATGGACTTCCGCTACAAGCGCAAGTACGTGGCCGGCAACGGCGCCGACGGCCAGGGGGCCCGGAAGACCGGCAAGGACGGCACAGATCTGGTGATCAAGGTCCCCCGGGGCACGCTGGTGCGGGACGCGGAGACCGGCGAGATCATGCAGGACATGTCCGGCAGCGAACCCTATGTCCTCTGCAAGGGCGGCCGGGGCGGCTGGGGCAACAGCCACTTCGCCACCCCCACCCGGCAGGTGCCCCGCTTTGCCAAGGCGGGCCTGCCCGGCGAGGCCCATGATGTCATCCTGGAGCTGAAGCTGCTGGCGGACGTGGGGCTGGTGGGCTTCCCCAACGTGGGCAAGTCCACTCTGCTCTCCGTGGTGTCCAAGGCCCAGCCCAAGATCGCCAACTACCACTTCACCACCCTGTTCCCCAATCTGGGCGTGGTGTGGGTGGAGGACGGCGTCAGCTTCGTCATGGCGGACATCCCCGGCATCATCGAGGGCGCCAGCGAGGGCGCCGGCCTGGGCCACGACTTCCTGCGGCACGTGGATCGCTGCCGCCTGCTGGTCCATGTGGTGGACGTGTCCGGCAGCGAGGGCCGGGACCCGGTGGAGGACTTTGACGCCATCAACGCGGAGCTGAAGCAGTACAGTCCGGACCTGGCGGAGCGGCCCCAGATCGTGGCCGCCAACAAGGTGGACATCCTTCCCCCGGACTCCGACAATCTGGAGCGGCTCCGGACCCATGTGGAGGCTCTGGGCTACACGCTCCTGGAGATTTCCGCAGCCGCCCACCAGGGCACCCGGGAGCTGGTGAAGAAAACGGCGGAGATGCTCTCCGTCCTGCCCCCTGTCACCGTGTACGAGCCGGAGTATGTGCCGAAGGCCCCGGTGATCGATGCCTCCGCCCCGCTGGACATCCACCGGGAGGACGACGGCACCTGGATCGTGGAGGGCCCCTGGCTGCGGCAGGTGATGGGCAACGTGAACTTCGCCGACTATGAGAGCCGGATGTGGTTCGACAAGGTGCTGCGGGATAACGGCTTCTTCCAAAAGCTGGAAGATATGGGCATTCAGGACGGCGACGCCGTCTCCCTGTACGATTTTGAATTTGAATACCAGCGGTAAAACAGCCGCCCCCGTCCTGCCAGGCAGGACGGGGGCGATTTTCCTCTTTTTGATTTCAGAGCTGGATGGGATGGAACAGCGGCAGGCCGATGACCGGGTCCACTCGCCGCACCATATCAATCTGCTCCACCCGGCCGATCACCACCTCCGTAGTTGTCAACACCTTGCTACCATAGCCCAGATGTCCGCCGATGGTAGTTCCGTCCCCATAGCTCAATGTCACATGGATATGGGGACTGACAGTCCCATCCTCTTCATGGCAGATCAGTCCGGAGATGGATACCAGGGAGAGAAGTCCCTCCTTGACGATAGCTGTGCCATAGCCCACCCTTCCATCCGGGAATCGGGTGGGATCAAAATAAGATGCCCGGCTCCAGCCGCCAAGGCCGCTCAAGATAACGCCATTTTTGATGTCATACTGCCGGCAGGCCTCC
>DWXY01000076.1 GCA_019118935.1 Candidatus Oscillibacter pullicola | reverse complement strand
TGACCCAGGCAGCCAGGGCGGACGTGGACGAAGTGCTGTATGTCCCGGCGGCCCTGGCCCTCCACCAGCGGCCCGGCGTGCCGGGCATCCGCAGCACCTTCGGCACGGGGACGGAGCTGCTCAACAGCCTGCGGCTGGTGTACTCCCGCCTGGCCAGCCACCGCTGCCCCAACGGGCACTATGTGCCGCCCTCCCTGGCGGTGGCAGCGGGGCAGGAGCTGTTCTGCCCGGAGTGCGGCGCCCATTTCTATGCCCCCGGCGCCGAGGAGCTGGCCTTCAACAGCCAGGGGGCCTGCCGCACCTGCGGCGGCACCGGCGTGGTGCGGGCGGTGGACCGCTCTGCCCTGGTCCCCGACGAGTCCCTGACCATCGACGAAGGGGCGGTGGCCCCCTGGAACAGCCTCATGTGGTCGCTGATGACCGACGTGTGCCGGGCCATGGGCGTGCGGACGGACGTGCCCTTCCGGGAACTGACGCCGGAGGAGAAGGACATCGTCTACAACGGGCCGGCGGAGAAAAAGCACATCCTCTACCGGGGCAAAAAGCTGGACCAGGCCACGGAGCTGGACTTCACTTATTTCAACGCGGTCTACACCGTGGAAAACGCCCTGTCCAAGGTGAAGGACGAGAAGGGCATGAAACGGGTGGAGAGATTTTTGAAGGAGGCCGTGTGCCCCGACTGCGGCGGCACCCGCCTGTCGGAGACGGCCCGGGGGCCCCGGCTCCGGGGCATCGGCCTGGATGAGGCCTGCAAGATGTCCCTGGAGGTGATGGTGGGCTGGGTGGCCGGGGTGCCCGCCTCTCTGCCGGCGGAGATGTGCCCCATGGCGGAGCGTATCTGCGAGTCCTTCCAGACTGTGGCCCGGCGGCTCATGGAGCTGGGGTTGGGGTATCTGACCCTGGACCGCGCTGCCGCCACCCTCTCCACCGGGGAGCGGCAGCGGATGCAGCTGGCCCGGGCGGTGCGCAACCGCACTACGGGGGTGCTGTACGTGCTGGACGAGCCCTCCATCGGCCTGCACCCGGCCAACATCGCGGGGCTGACGGCGGTGATGGACGACCTGGTGGCGGACGGGAACTCCGTGCTGCTGGTGGATCACGACGCCCAGATCCTGTCCCACGCGGACTGGATCATCGAGCTGGGGTCGGAGGCCGGGGCCCGGGGCGGCCGGGTGATCGCCCAGGGCACCGTGGAGGAGCTGGCCGCCAATGGAAGCTCCCAGATCGGCCCTTTCCTGTCGGGAGAGAGTAAACCCATCGCAAGGCCCCAAGCCGGGCCGGAGGCGGTGTTTGCGGAGGGGACCATCCACCTGGAGACCGGTGCGATCCATACAGTAAAACCGCTGGCGCTGGATCTTCCCAAGGGCAGGCTCACGGTGGTGACGGGGGTGTCCGGCTCCGGCAAGACCACGCTGATTCTGGAGAGCCTGGTGCCGGGCCTGGAGGCGATGACGTCCGGGAAACCGCTGCCGCCCCATGTGAAGGCGGTGGAGGCGCCGGGCATCCAGCGGGTCAAGCTCATCGACGCCACCCCCATCGGCATCAATGTCCGCTCCACTGTGGCCACCTATGCCAACGTCCACGATGAGCTGCGGAAGCTCTACGCCCGGAGCCCGGAGGCCAAGACCCTGGGGTACAAGGCGGGGGACTTTTCCTACAACACGGGGAAGCTCCGCTGCCCGGTGTGCGACGGCACCGGCTCTATCAGCCTGGACGTCCAGTTCCTGCCCGACGTGGACATCCCCTGTCCGGAGTGCCGGGGCTCCCGGTACGGAAAGGATGCGGGCCGGGTGCGGCTCAAGACCCGCTCCGGGGCGGAGTTCACCCTGCCGGAGCTGATGGACATGGACATCCACATGGCGCTGGACGCCTGCACCGACTGGAAGGTGGTCCGCCAGCGGCTCCAGGTGCTGGAGGATCTGGGCCTGGGGTATCTGACCCTCGGGGAGGACACCCCCAGCCTCTCCGGCGGGGAGGCCCAGCGGCTGAAGCTGGCCAGTGAAATGGGCCGGGGCCAGGAGGACACGGTCTTTGTCTTTGACGAGCCCACCATCGGCCTGCACCCGCTGGATGTGCGGACGCTGCTGGGGGTGTTCCAGACCCTGCTGGACAGCGGCGCCACCGTGGTGGTGATCGAGCACGACCTGGATGTGATCCGCAGCGCCGACTACCTGGTGGATATGGGCCCGGGCGGCGGCGAGTCCGGCGGCGAAATTGTGGCGGCCGGCCCGCCCGCCCAGGTGAAGCAGAATCCTCGGAGCATCACCGGGCGGTACCTGTAAGATGGGCGTGAATGGCCTTGCTTTAAATATTGAGAGCTCTTGTCCTTCAAAGGGGAGGCCTGACGCCCAGATAGAAGCCCATCCCAAAACGGAAAAGAGAGACCATGTACCACAAAGTCCCAGGACCGGACAAACATAAGCACAAAAAATCGGGCAGGCGCCGCGGTTCTCCGGTATGCTGGATGTCAGAAGGACGGTGTGACCAATGGATTGGGTAGCAAGCATTCATCAGGCGATTCAGTATATTGAGGAACATCTCCGGGAGGAGCTGACCATCAGGAAGATTGCGCAACAGGCGGCCCTGTCCCCCTTTTACTTTCAGAAGGGGTTTTCCATGCTGTGCGGGATAACGGTGGGCGACTACATCCGCCAGCGCCGGCTCTCCGCCGCCGGGCTGGAGGTCCTCACGACGGACCGGAAGATCATCGACATCGCGCTGGAGTTCGGCTATGACTCGCCGGACAGCTTCACCAAAGCCTTTACCCGATTCCATGGCCTCACACCTGCCGCACTACGAAAAAGCGGAGGCGCGGTCCGTTCCTTTGCTCCGCTTCGGATCAAAGTGACATTGGAAGGTGGTCAAAACATGGATTGCAAGATTATGAAAAAAGAGGCGTTTACGGTGCTCTGCCGGGCAAAAACCTTCAAGTATGAGGACGCCGTGACCCAGGTTCCCCAGTTCTGGGCAGAGCACTTCGGAACGGGCGGCGGCAAGGTAGTGTGCGGCATGTACGGTATTAACCTGGACGAGAGTATGGGCGGCAATGAGTTTGAATATCTCATCGCCGACAACTACGATCCCGCCAAAGAGATCCCGGATGGCTTCACCACCCGCACCATCCCGGCCCACACCTGGGCGGTGTTCCCCTGCACCGGCCGGATGCCCCAGGCGCTCCAGGGG
>DWXY01000075.1 GCA_019118935.1 Candidatus Oscillibacter pullicola | reverse complement strand
CCGCTTACGCGAATGCTCCGGTCCTCCATCAGAAAGCGGACGAACTGCCGATAGATCCGGCAGCGTGGATAGTCCACCACCTGTTTAATTTGTAATTGATAGGTTGGCATGGCTTTCTCCTTTTTATATATAAGGTATGAAATTGAGTTCGCCAACGAAAAAACCGTTGACTTGAATATCTTTGAGGCTTATGCTATACTTGTTTCTGTATGAATCCGCAAGATAATCCTGCGCGGGACTCATACAGGCTTTCCTGCAAATGGGGCAATTTTACAATGGCGTCTTTGAAAACAATGTAGCCATTTACTGTGCCAATTTGAAGCCGATATTGAGCCGATTTCGTGCCAATACAACTTTCCACAACTTTTTTACAACTTTTGCCCCGAACCAGACGGCACAGGAGGACACACTATGGAATCCAATAAGTTAGAAAAACCTCGTAAAAATGGCACTTTTTCAACCTTACGGGGCGTGATGAATCCGCATGAAGAGGACAGAGGGGTGTTCCCCACGATGAAGCCGCTGGACTGAGCGCATCCGGCCGAAGAGGCTGTGCCGGCAAACGTCCGGCTAAGGACGGATTTGCGGAGAGCCGCAAATGGAGAAGTTGATCCGGCGGGGCCCTTGCCCCGGCGGAAAGAGGGGGAGTACGCCGCAGGCCGGCGTACTCCCCCTGTCTGCTGTCAAGGCAAAAGCCGCCGGCAGAAAAACGAAATCCTCTCTGGACATGCGCATCGGCCCTTGATTTAGAACGGAATGTGTACGGCGCCGGGTCGGTCGAACGGCGGACTTGCGGAAGCAAAGGCACCTGCGCCGCAGGGGGGAGGAGAGAGATTCCGGAGGCGGTAAACGGGGAAGCATGGAGGCGGCATCCTTTCCGGAGAAGTCCTCCCGCCCCGGCTCCGGGGCCCCGTCTGGGCTCCGGGCTGTTGAATCTGTAACGGCCGGACCGCCGCGGCCGGATCTTTTTTATTTATAAGGTATGAAATTCCAGGGCGCTGCGAAAAAAATCGTTGACTTGAATCACAGAAGAGCTTATGCTATACTTGCTTTTGTATAATTCCCCACAGCGGTTTCCATGAAATTCCATGGACCACTGCGGCCGAGGGCTGCTGGATGGACCTTTCGCGCTCTATGTCCCACCGGGCATAGAGCGCATCCCCGTGTCCGGACGGCACCCGGGGCGGACGGACGCGTGGGGAGCAGAATGACCAGAAAAAGGAGGCGCTCCCTATGGAGATCATCACCAGCCGGACGAATCCGCTGTGCACCCATCTCCGCAAGCTGGCGTCCTCCGTTTCTTATCGCCGGGACTGCGGGGAGTTCCTCTGCGACAGCCCCAAGCTGCTGGAGGAGGCTTTGCTGTGGAGGGCGGACCTGCGGACGGTGGTCTGCACGGACCCTGCCGCCCTGCCGGCCCTGCCCGACGCTGCCCGCTGCGTCCAGGTGCCGGGGGATTTGATGAAATCCATCTCTCCCGCCCAGACGCCCCAGGGCGTCCTCTCCGTCTGCGGCCTGCCGGGCCGGACGCTTCCGGAACAGCTGACCGGCCGCCGGTACGTGGTCCTGGACGGGGTCCAGGATCCGGGGAACGTGGGGACGATCCTCCGGACGGCGGACGCCTTTCACACCGACGGGCTGTTTTTGGTGAACGCCTGCGCGGACCTGTACAATCCCAAGACCGTCCGGGCCTCCATGGGCGCGGTGTTCCGCTGCCCGGTGTGGGTCTGCGGGCTGGAAGAGCTGCGGGCGCTGCTGACGAAGAGCGGCCTGCCCCTGTACGGCGCGGCCCTTCGGACCGATACGGTGGACGTGCGGCGGGCGGACTTCTCCCGCTGCGCCGTGGCCGTGGGCAGCGAGGGGAAGGGTCTTTCGGCGGAGGCGCTGGCGGCCTGTGATCTGACGGTGAAGATCCCCATGAGCGGCCACTGTGAGTCCCTGAACGCCGCCGCGGCGGCGGCCGTGCTGCTGTGGGAGGCGGCGAGAGACGACTGAGGAGGGAAGTCCATGTCCGCGCTGAAATACTGGCTGTGGCTGACGGAGCTGCCGGGGCTGACGAACCAGACCCGGCTGGCGCTGCTGCGGCATTTCCCCACGCCGGAGGACGTGTACTACGCGGAGGCGGAGGAGGTGCTGCTGACCGAGGGCATCACCCGGGAGCAGGCGGCCCTGCTGGAGAACAAGGACTGCGCCGCCGCGGACCGGATCTTGGCGGACTGCCAACGGCTGGATGTGGACATCCTCACCCTACAGGACGCGGGGTATCCCAATCGGCTGCGGAACATCTACGACCCGCCCTGCCTGCTGTATGTCCGGGGCCGCCTGCCGGCCTTTGACGACGAGGCGGCGGTGGCTGTGGTGGGCACCCGGAACTGCACGCCCTACGGCGTCTCCTGTGCGGAGAAGCTGGGGCATGGCCTGGCCGCCGGCGGAGCCGTGGTGGTCAGCGGCCTGGCCCGGGGCATCGACTCCGCGGCGCTGCGGGGCGCCCTGCGGGCCGGCGGCACGGTGGCGGCGGTGCTGGGCAACGGCACGGACGTGATTTACCCGTCGGAAAATCAATACCTGTACGAGGATGTGGCGGCGGCCGGTGCGCTGGTCAGCGAATACCCGCCGGGCACGCCGCCGGATGGGAGGCACTTCCCGGTGCGCAACCGCATTATATCCGGCCTCTCTCTGGCCGCCCTGGTGGTGGAGGCGCCGGAGCGCAGCGGTGCGCTCATCACGGCAGGCACCGCCCTGGAGCAGGGGCGGGACGTGTTCGCCGTCCCCGGACCCATCGACGCTCCGGCCAGCGTGGGCTGCAACCGCCTGATCCGCGACGGCGCCGGGCTGGCGTCCGACGCCTGGGACATCCTGCGGGAATACGAGGCCCGGTTCCCGGACAAGCTGCGCCGGGAGGGGACGCAGGATTCGCCCCCTGTGCTGGGCTATCAGGCCCGGCAGAAGACGGAGCCCAAGCCGGTGGCTCCGTCGGTGAGCCTGTCCCACAACGACCTGAGCCTGACCGATGACCAGATCTGCCTGCTCCGGACGCTGACGGAGGAACCCATGCTGGCGGACGACCTGATCGAGCTGACGGGCATCCCCACCCGGCGGGTGCTGTCGGCCCTGACAGTGCTGGAGATCGAGCATCTGGTGACCCAGCACAGCGGGAAGCGGTACGCCCGCGCGGTGAATTTGACGGAATAAACACGCGCCCGGTCCTGGGCGCTTGGAGGTAACTATGGCAAAGCACAGCCTGGTCATCGTGGAGTCTCCCGCGAAGGCCAAAACCATCGGAAAATACCTGGGCAAGGAGTTTGAGGTGAAGGCCTGCATGGGCCACCTGCGGGACCTGCCCAAGAGCACCCTGGGCGTGGACCTGGAGCACGACTTCGAGCCGGTCTACAAGCCCATCAAGGGCAAGGAGGACATCATCGCCGACCTGAAGAAGTCCGCCAAGAGTGCGGACATGGTCTACCTTGCCACCGACCCGGACCGGGAGGGGGAGGCCATCTCCTGGCACCTGAAGCAGCTGCTGAACCTGCCGGATGAGAAGACCCGGCGGGTCACCTTCAATGAGATCACCAAGAACGTGGTGCAGGAGAGCATCCGGGAGCCCCGGGACATCGACCAGAAGCTGGTGGACGCCCAGCAGGCCCGCCGCATCCTGGACCGGATCGTGGGCTATGAGCTGAGCCCCCTGCTGTGGAAGAAGATCCGCCGGGGCCTGTCCGCCGGGCGGGTCCAGTCCGTGGCCACCCGCATGGTGGACGACCGGGACCGGGAGATCGAGGAGTTCAAGCCCGAGGAGTACTGGACCCTGGATGCCAACCTGTTCGGCGACGACGCGAAAAAGCTCCCCTTCGCCGCCCGCTACCACGGGAAGGACGGCAAAAAGGCGGAGCTGAAGTCGACGGAGGACGTGGACGCCGTGGTCCATGAGACGGAGCACGCCCCCTTCACCGTCAAGACCGTGAAGCGCACGGACAAGCAGCGCAGCCCCTCTCCGCCCTTCACCACCTCCACCATGCAGCAGGAGGCGTCCCGCAAGCTCTCCATGACGCCCCGGCGGACCATGGCCATCGCCCAGCAGCTGTACGAGGGCGTGGACATCGAGGGCGAGGGCACCGTGGGCCTCATCACCTATATGCGTACCGACTCCCTGCGGATCAGCGAGGAGGCCCTGGCCTCCGCCAAGACCTTCATCACCGGCCGCTATGGCGAGCATTACGCCCAGACCCACCGCTACAAGGCCAAGGCCAACGCCCAGGACGCTCACGAGGCCATCCGCCCCAGCAACGTCAACTGGACGCCGGAGCAGCTGAAAAAGGACCTGACCGGCGAGCAGTACCGCCTCTACCGCCTGGTGTGGAGCCGGTTCGTGGCCAGCCAGATGGCCAACGCCGTGTACGATAGTGTGGCCGTGGAGATCGAGGCGGCGGGACACAGCTTTCGGGCCAGCTCCTCCAGCCTGAAATTCTCCGGCTACACCGCCGTGTACGAGGAGGGCAAGGACGAGGAGAAAGAGGAGAAGGAATCCCCTCTGCCCGCCCTGCGGGAGGGCGAACCCCTGACCCTGAAGGACTTCTCCCGGGACCAGCACTTCACCCAGCCCCCGGCCCACTATACAGACGCCACGCTGATCCGGGCCATGGAGGAGCAGGGCATCGGCCGGCCCTCCACCTACGCCCCCACTGTGTCCACCATCCTGGACCGGGAGTACGTGGTGAAGGAGGGCAAGTACCTCCGCATCACCAACCTGGGCCGTGTGGTGACCGCCCTGATGAAGGAGCGGTTCTCCGACATCGCAGATCTGAAATTCACCGCCAACATGGAGCAGCGGCTGGACTCCGTGGAGGAGGGAAAGACCGCCTGGAAGGACGTGCTGCGGGAGTTCTACGGGGACTTTGAGCAGGACCTGGAGAACGCCGAAAAGGCCCTGGACGGCACCCGCATCAAGGTGCCCGACGAGGTCAGCGAGGAGATCTGCCCGGAGTGCGGGCGGAATCTGGTGGTGAAGTCCGGCCGGTTCGGCCGCTTCCTGGCCTGTCCCGGCTACCCCGAGTGCACGTTCACCATGCCGCTGGTGGTGGAGATGCCGGGCCGCTGCCCCAAGTGCGGCGGGCGGCTGATGAAGCGCACCGGAAACAGCAAGAAGACCGGCAAGCAGTACACCTACTACTGCTGCGAGCATGTGAACAGCAAGGACGAGGCCGCGAAGTGCGACTTCATGACCTGGGACGTGCCGGTGAAGGACGACTGCCCGGTCTGCGGCCACACCATGTTCAAGAAGGCGGGCCGGGGCTTCAAGAAGCCCTTCTGCATCAACCCGGAGTGCTCCAACTTCCTGCCGGAGGAGAAGCGGGGCTATCCCCGGAAGAAGGCCGCGGACGGCGCCGAGGGCGCAGAGCCTGCCGCTGCGGCGGAGGAGACGGCGGAGAAGAAGCCCGCCAAGCGGACAGCTGCGGCCAAGAAGGCGGATACCGCCAAGACCGCCGCGAAAAAGAGCGCCGCCAAGAAACCGGCAGCCTCCAAGACCGCGGCGAAGAAGCCTGCGGCCAAGAAGGAGACGGCCTCCAAAGCGGCGGCCAAGACCACATCCACCCGGAAGACCGCGGCCAAAAAGACGGTCGCGTCAAAGGCGAAGAAGCCCGCCGGGGAGGAGTGACAGCTCCCGGGCCAGGCGGAAGCCGGAGCGGAAGAGGAAGCGCTCCTCCTGCTCCGTGCAGCGCCAGGCGGCGGCCTGATAGGCCTCCAGCAGCTCGATCTGCTCCGGGGTCAGGGATGCCAGCAGGGCGTCCTCCAGGCGGCGCTCCCGCTGGTAGAGCGGCCAGCAGGTGCCGGGGAGGTTCTCGTCCAGGTGATCCAGGAGGTTCTCGAAGAGAATGTCCAGAGGGTCGGTCATGATTGATCATCTCCGTTTATGCAAGTTAACTGCATATAATTATAGATGCAGTTAACTTGCATGTCAAGAGAGGATGTATGAAAATTTTTGCAGAGCGAATGAAATTGCTGCGCAAGGAAAAAAAGAAGACGCAAAGTGAAATGGCGGAATTTCTAGGTATCAAATTGCGGGCGTATCAGTATTACGAGTCCGGAACGTTTTACCCGGAGATCCCGAATTTGATCAAGCTGGCGGATTACTTTGGCGTGACCACAGATTATCTGCTGGGGCGCAGCGACCAGCGGGGCTGACTCTTTCAGCAGCGCAGAAGCGCTTCCTAGGGAGATTCGGGCCGCCGGACGGCGGCCACCGGGTCTCTGCTCCCGCAGGGGGCTTGTCCAGCGGGGATGCACCCCCCATTTCTCTTTTGTCTTGCCAAAAGAGAAACGGGCCGTGCACGGTCCAAAGAGAAAAGCGCTTGGCGCGCTCCGGTGCAGTGGCCCTCCGCGCGACGGGGGTCTGCGCATCGGTGCCTGCGCCGATTTGGGCTGGCCTTCGGGCACGCTATTCTCTTCTGCGATTCCTGTAACTGCTGTCCCGTGGCGGATGGTGCGGAGGGCGTCGGGGTGGTCATCGCATTGAGGTGCTTCTCTTTTCGCTGCCGCTGGCCGGTGGTTGATGAGGGTTTCAGCAACGGACTACTACTGCATCGGCTTCTACGCCCGCCAGGGCAGCGCGTAGCGAAGCGGAACGCGCGGAAAGAGGAGCGAGTCAAATGCGTCCTTGCACCCCGACCCAAGATGCACCGCGCCGCGGGAATCAACCACCAAGTCTGCCCTGCACCCCGCCGCGCCCGTAGTCCAGTCCTCGCAAACCCGCAGGCACCATCTCACGCCGACCCCCGTACAGCAACTTTGCACGCACGTGCAAAGTTGCGGCCAAAGCGCCTTTTTCTCTTACACCGGGCGCGGCGCGTTCTCTTTTTGGGCAAGACCAAAAAGAGAATGGGGGGCGCATCCCCCGTGGAAACGGCCCCCTGGCGGGAGCCAGATTCCCCGTCCAATGGGACGTACCCCATCCAACCAACGACAGATAAAGGATCCAAGCTATGAATGTAACAGTTATCGGCGCCGGCCTGGCCGGCTCGGAGGCCGCCTGGCAGCTGGCCCAGCGGGGTATCGACGTCACCCTCCGGGAGATGAAGCCGGAGAAAAAGACCCCCGCCCATGAGACGGAATATTTCGCGGAGCTGTGCTGCTCCAACTCCCTGCGGAGCGACCAGCTGGAAAACGCCGTGGGCCTCTTGAAGGAGGAGCTGCGGCGGCTGGGCTCCCTGATCCTCCAGTGCGCCGACGCCACCCGGGTGGAGGCCGGCGGCGCCCTGGCGGTGGACCGCCACGGCTTCGCCCACATGGTGACGGAGCAGATCCGCAGCCATCCCCATATCACCGTGGTGCCCGGCGAGGTCACCGAGATCCCGGAGGGGGAGGTGGTCATCGCCTCCGGCCCCCTGACCTCTGACGCCCTGGCGGAGCGGCTCCAGGACCTGCTGGGGGCGGACACGGCCCTCCACTTCTACGACGCGGCGGCCCCCCTGGTCACCGCCGAGAGTGTGGACATGGACAGGGCCTGGTTCGGCTCCAGGTACGACCGTGGTACGGCGGATTATGTCAACTGCCCCATGACGGAGGAGGAGTACGACGCCTTCTGGAAGGAACTGACCACGGCCCAGGAGGCGCCGGTCCACGGCTTTGAGGACAAGATGGTGTTCGAGGGCTGCATGCCCGTGGAGGTCATGGCCCGCCGGGGCCACGACACGCTGTGCTACGGCCCGCTAAAGCCCCGGGGACTCAAGGACCCCCGCACGGGGAAGGAGCCCTACGCCGTGGTGCAGCTGCGGCGGGACAACGCCGACGGCACGGTGTACAACCTGGTGGGCTTCCAGACCCACCTGAAATTCCCGGAGCAGCGGCGGGTGTTCTCCATGATCCCCGCCCTTCACGACGCGGAGTTCCTCCGCTACGGGGTCATGCACCGGAACACGTTTTTGAACTCCCCCCGGCTGCTGGACCGGTACTACCGGCTGAAAAGTGAGCCCCGGATCTCCTTTGCCGGGCAGATGACCGGCGTGGAGGGGTACGTGG
>DWXY01000009.1 GCA_019118935.1 Candidatus Oscillibacter pullicola | reverse complement strand
GATTTTTCAAGATCCTTTACAACGATCCCGATGTGGTCGATTTTTTTGATCATAGTCAGGTCCTTTCCTTACAAGATCACCCGCCGAGGGAGGGAATAAAGGTTACAAGAGGAGGAACATACGTGATCAGGAAACAAACGCCGATCAATGTGAGAAGCTCGATCCAGATGTTCCGCACCAGTTCCATAAGCGGCATTTTGGATATGCGGCATCCCACGAACAGGCAGGTGCCCACAGGAGGCGTCAGCAAGCCGATGCAGAGATTGACGCACATAACGACACCAAAATGGACGAGGTCGATTCCATAGGCCGAGACCAGAGGCGCCAGCACCGGAACCAGCATGGTCAGCGCAGGCGCACTGTCCAAAAACATGCCGACGACCAACAGCAGCAGGTTGATGAGCAGCAGGAGGACATATTTGCTGTCTGTCACCGACATAAACATATCTTTTATGATCTGAGGGATTTGCTCCACGGTCAGAATCCAGGAGAAGATGTTGGCGGTGGCGATCAGGAACATAATGATCGAGGACGACAGCGCCGATTCCTTCAGTACCGCGAAGATGCGCTTGGGAGTCAGCTCACGGTAAATAAACGCACCGATGACAAAGGAGTAGATGCAGCCGATCGCGCCTGCTTCCGTCGGAGTGAACCAGCCGGTGATAATGCCGCCCACAATGATGACGGGTGACAGCAAGGCTAGAAAAGCCTCCTTTGTGGCCTTCAGGATCTCTTTTCCGGATTGCTTGGGGCTTTTGGGAAGATTCATTTTCCGCGCTTTGATGCCGGCCACGATCATCAGGGAAATTCCCATCAAAATGCCGGGGATGTAGCCGCCCAAAAACATGTCCGACACGGATACGCCGGCAATGGAGGCGTAGATGACAAAGGTGGTACTGGGCGGGATGATGGGTCCCATGGTCCCTGCGGCCGTGACCACGGCCGTGGAGTATCCGTCGGGATACTTGCGGGCCCGCATTTCGGGAATGATAATGCCCCCGATGGCGGCGACGGTCGCCACAGCGGACCCGCTGATGCTGGCAAAAATCATGCAGGCGATGATTGCGGCGAATGCAAGGCCGCCCCGGTAGTGACCTACGAGTGTGTCTGCAAACCGGATGATCCGGGAGGAGATGCCTCCCAACTCCATCAGGGAGCCGGCCAGCATGAAGAAGGGGATCGCCATCAGCGGGAAGGAATTCACACCGGTAAACATGCGCTGGATTGCGACGCCCAGGTCAAAGGAGCCGTCCATCAGCAGCGCCGCGACCGAGGAGGCGCCCAAAGTGACCGCGATCGGGCATCCGATCAAAATCAAAATGACAAAAGAGCCAAACAGCACCGGTAACATTACGGATCCACCCCCTCAGGCCGCGTGAGATTCATCACGGAGTAGAAGATGCACAGAACAAATCCAATCACCATGGAGATGTAGACCCAGACCTTGGAGATGTTCATGGACGCAAACATCTGCATACGTTCGGACATCATGTAGAGGTAGCTGTAATATGTACAGATCCCCGCGAAAATGATGCAGATCACAGCATTGACTTTTTCCAAAATGAAGTTGACCTTTTTGGGAAGGACGTGGATCAGCAGATCCATGCAGATATGCTGGCCCTTTCCCAGAGCATAGCCGGCGGTCAGAAAGACGATCCAGACCTCGATATATCGGGAAATCTCTTCGCTCCAGGAAAGCGAACGCCCCAAGACTCGGAACACAACTTGTATGAAAATGATGACAGCGATGAGAGCCATACCGGCTCCCGCGAACGCAAAGATCACTTTCTCCAGTGGAGTGGCCAGCTTATTCAGAAATTCATATACTTTTTTCATAAGTTTCACCTCAGTGGGCGCCCCTCTGTTTTCTGCAAGGGTCCCATTTGTCTCCCAAACGGGACCCTTGCAGGGAAGGGACATTCTTTGCTCAGGCCAGGGCCTGGATTGCATCGTAGAGCTCTTCACCGGAGACGCTGGCGACCAGCTCCTCATGGACCGCGCGGCCCACAGCAGCAAAGGACTCGTAATCGGGTTCCGTCACGGTAAGGCCCGGAACTTCGGATTTCATCTTCTCGATATAATAGGCATCCTCTTCGCGCGTGATCTCGTTGTTCTCTTCCCGGATCTGGTCCATGCACTCCCGCAGGACCGTCTGAAGGTTCTCGGGCAGCTTGGCATAGTTGTCCTCATTGTACAGCACGGTGGCGCAGCAGACGGTGTGATTGGTCAGAGCCAGATTGGGGCAGACCTCGTGGAATCGCATGGTGTACATTGCGCTGAGGGGATTTTCGATCGCATCCACAACGCCCTGCTGCAAGGCTGTGAAGGACTCGCTGAATGCCACCGGGGTGGGGTTCGCGCCAAGCGCTTCCATGGACTTGATCCAGATATCCGTCTCGGGGACCCGGATTTTCAGACCCTGCATATCGTCCAGAGTCTCGATGGGCTCCTTGGACAGGATCTGCCAGTTGGCGCGCAGCCAATAGTCAAAGACGCCGAGTCCGGCCTCGGAAAGACCGTTTGCCATGATTTCGCCGGGCTCACCGTAAATGCACCGCTCCAGATGGTCCAGATCCTTGAAGAGGTACGGCATCGCCATCAGATTCGCCGGGGAATACCATCTGCCGGGAACCTCGCCGCTGGTTACCATCATGTCCAGGTTTCCGTTGCGGATCATTTCGCACATGGCGGTGTCGTCGCCCAGTTGGGAGTTGGGATAGAGCTCGATGACCAGCTGCCCCCCGGACGCCTCCTCCACCAGATCGGACAGTTCCAGCAGATTCAGCTGCCACTGACTGTCCTCCGCGTTGTTATGGGCGATTCGCCAGGTATAGGTCTCTCCGCTGGCGCCGTCCGCAGAATCGCTGTCGGACGTCTCGCCGTTCCCGCCGCAGGCCGGAAGGACCAGCAGCATGGCCGCCGTCAGGATCAGACAAACCAATGATTTTACTTTTTTCATAACTTCCTCCCTTGATATACCGATGTGGCGTTACCCGTCAGACTTTGAACATCGCTTTGAGCGTGGGCTCCTTCTTGTACACCAGTGTGTCGAAGATCTCCTGGGCCGCTTCAAAAGGAACGACATGAGTGATGGCCTTTTCAAAACGCGCCTTTTCCCGGGAGAGGAGGGTCAAACATTGCTTGAAGTCCGCGTCGTTATAGTTCAGGGACGCGCAGATATGGGACTCGGAGAAAATAAACGGAACCATGGGAAACGGCATATCGCCTGCGGCCATCGTGATCGTCACGATGTACCCGGTCTTGCGCACAACCGAGATGGCCTCCTTCAAAACGTCCTTTGATCCGGCGGTGATCACGATCCCCTGCACGCCGTCTCCGTATTTTTTCTCGATGGCCTCCGCCAAATTCTCACGGGAGACATTGACGCCGAAATCCGCGCCGTTTTCCAGGGCCAATTCGATATTCTTCTCCACAATATCGGAGACGATGACCTTTTGAAAGCCCATTCCCCTGGCGGCAATGACGGCCAGATGGCCGATTGCCCCGGCGCCCATCATCAGCACGCTGTCCCGCTTGTCCTCGGGGATCTTGCTGAGCGCATGGACCGCCACGGCCAGGGGTTCGCACAGGGCCCCCAGTTTGGTGTCGACATCTTCGGGCAGCTGGTAACAGAGCCTCTGGTCCACATTCAGATACTCCACACAGGCGCCGATCCAGGGGTCCTGCCCCGGCATATAGCGTTCCGGGCAGTGGGCCGGCAGATCTTTTTGGCACCACTCGCAGGTGCCGCAGGTGTGCATGGGCAGGACCGCCACCCGGTCGCCCACTTTTAACCGCTCCACGTGAGCGCCGACCTTTACGATGGTTCCGGCCACCTCGTGTCCCACGATCACAGGGGGGAAGCGGAAGCTGTGCGTGTTGTGATAGATGTGCAGGTCGCTGCCGCAGATACCGGCATATTCGATTTTTAAAAGGACTTCCTCCGGGGATATCTCGGGGACGGGAATCTCCCGAACCTCCAGCTTGGCTGGCTCCGCCATCCAAACGCTTTTCATGTACACGTCCTCCTTTTACTGGGAAAACTCAGATCCCCATCTGCTTGAGCTTGTAATTCAATTCCTCCACGAACTCCGGCTTGACGTTGTAGCAGTTCTCCGGAGCGGGATGGACGAAGGTCTTCACCTCGTCGCGGTACTGCTTGAATGCCCGCGTCATCTCCTCGCCGAGATGGGCGTACTCCTTCACGAATTTGGGCTTGTGGCCCGGGAACATCCCCAGCAGGTCCTGCACGATCAGCAGCTGTCCGTCCGCCGGGCCGCCGCCGATGGAGATGGCCGGGATGTGGATATGCTCCTGAATCACCTTTGTGATCTGCTGAGGCACACACTCCAGCACGATGGCAAAGCAGCCCGCCTGCTCCAGGGCGATGGCGTCCGTCACCAGCTTCACCGCCGTGTCCAGAGTGCGGCCCTGGCTCATGTACCCGCCCTGGGCCGCCAGGGACTGGGGCGTCACGCCGATGTGGCCGTGGCAGGGCATACCCCATTTCACGATCTCTGCGATCCGGTCGCACACCTCTTCGCCGCCCTCGCACTTCACGGCGTCCACATGGCCCTCGGCCATGTAGCGCATGGCGTTGCGGACCGCATCCTCCACGCTGGCCTGATAGGAGCGGTAGGGCAGATCTCCGATGACAAACGCGTGCTTGACAGCCCGCGTCACCGCTCCGGCGAACATGATCATCTGGTCCATGGAGGCGTACAGGGTGTTGGGATAGCCCAGCACCGTGGTGGTGGAGGAATCCCCTACAAAGATGACGTCAATGCCGGCCTGGTCGGCGTAGTAGGCCATGGGATAGTCGTAGATGCTGATCCAGGACATGGGCTCCTTTTCCTCATACATCCGGCGGATGTCCTTGATCGTCAGTTTTTTTACCTCGTCCATCGTCCATTCTCCTTTCTTTTTTCAACGCTCCCACGCTGTGGGAGACAGGTCAGACCTCCAGAATGATCTTGCCCGTGACCTTGCGCTGCTCCAGCAGCTCGTGGGCGCCGGCGGCCTCCATCAAGGGGAAGCGGGCCGCAATGGGGATTTTGACCCGCCCCGCGGCAAGGGACGCGAGGACCTCCGGCGCCGCCTCACCGAACCACGCGGGGCGCATCCGGCGGGTGGAGCCGATGCTGAATCCCCGGACGGACCGGCAGCTGGCGTGAAGCGCCCCTGTGTCCACCTGACAGTAGGCGTGAGAGGCGTTTCCAAACGCTACCATCCGGCCATAGGGGGCCAGACAGGTCATGCCCTCAGCGGTATACGAGCCGCCCAGAGAATCCAGGATCACATCCGCCCCTCTGCCGCCGGTTTTCTCCAGCACGGCCGCGGCAAAGGGACCGTCCGCCAGGCAGAGCACGTCGTCCGCTCCGGCATCCAGGGCCGCCTGCCGCTTGGCGGGGCTGCCGACAGTGCCGATGATTCTTGCCGCCCCCAGGTTCCGGGCCATCTGGATCACAGTGGTGCCGATTCCGCCGGAGGCCGCGTGAATCAGCAGGGTCTCTCCCGGCTCCAGCGCCGCGACCTTGCGCAGCAGCATCCAGGACGTGAAGGTCACCAGGGGGCAGGCAATGGCCTGTTCCAGGGGGAGCTCCTCCGGTACAGGAAATGTCAGGTTTCCGTCGGCCACCACATACTCGGCATACGTACCGGTGTGGGGAAACGCCAGGACCCGCTGGCCGACCCGGATGTGGTCGACCCGGCTTCCGACCGCCTCCACGATTCCCACGGCGTCCAGTCCCGGGATCACGGGGAACTGGGCCCCTCCGGCGTGATAGGACCCGCGCCTGGTCTGCAGGTCCGCATAGTTGACACTGACGCCCTCCACCCGGATGCGCACCTGCTCCTCTCCGCAGACGGGGTCCGGGAGGGAGAGCGGCTCCAGAACAGACGGTCCGCCAAATCCCATACAACCGATTGCCAGCATCAGTGCAGCACACCTCCTCTTCTCTGTAAGTCAGGATCGGCGTCGGCCATCCTGTTGCCTTCATTATATTTTTTCGGCTCTGTGGGCTCCATGCATCCGGCTGCAAAGAAATAGGACGATCATGCGTTTTTCCGGGAGGCTGCTGGAGAAGGAGAAGAAGGACTTTTACAATCCTGTGCTAATTTGGCAAAATTGTGCTATTTTGCGTAATTATAGAAAGAATTTTGAGATATTTTGCACAATTAAATTGCAAAACCGATATAAATGTGATATAAAGAAATCAGAGCATGAGAGAGGGGGGATCATCTGTGGTGGAAAAAATGAGGCGGCAGAGCCGGCTGGAATCGGTGGTTATCGGGGTGTGCCTGATCGCCATTCTGGGCCTTTCTTTTTTTTATTTGTATCTGCGGAGCACGTTCCGCGGAGAGGCGCTGCCGGTGGGAGACGGCGCCCACATCCTGATGCTGCTGCCCAGCCTGGAGGACGCTGAGAGTGCGGACTTCCATGCCATGGCGCAGGATATCGCCGAGCAGTACGGCCTGCGTGTGGAGATCATGACCCAGGCCACGGTGGACGGGCAGAGGGAAATGCTGTCCATCGTCCCCATGACGGACGTAGACGCCGTTCTTCTGTGGGCGGTTTCCAACCTGGACGAGGACTATCAGCAGGAGCTGACCGGCTGCCGTGCCGCAGGGATCCCGGTGGCCATCGTGGAGCACGATTTTGAGGACAAGTCTCTGCGGGACAGCTTCATCGGAAGCGGCATGAACTCGGAGCTGATGGTCATCAACCAGACGCTGTGGGATATCCGGGAGGGCAGCCCCGTCATCATCGGCAGCTATTCCCACGCGGGGGAGGGGGAGCTCTATGAACTGCTGGTGATGCTGCAGGAGGAGAATCCGAACTTCGATCCCAGCCAGATTCGCAGCGAACGGCTGCGGGTGTTTGTGGAGAACCACCCCAACGACTACTATGCCCATACATACATCCAGGTGCGGGCCGACACCAGCGGCACAGCCGCCCTGAACATCAGCCTCATCCGCACCCTCCTCCAGCAGGAGCCGGCGGGGCTGTTCTTTTCCCTGAGCGAGCCGCTGACCGCGGCCATGGCCATGGCTGCGGACAACGGCGCCCTGGCGGCTGGCGCCCCGGACATCCTGATCGGCTACGGCGGAGAGGAGGAGCTGGGCGCCTACATCGAGGCGGGGGTCATCGACGAGCTGATCGTCCCGGACGTTTTGTACTCCTCCATGATCGGCCTGCGGTACCTCAATGACGTCCTGCGGGGCTTTTACGTCCCGCCCACCCTGGACTCGGGAGTGAAGTTGATCTCCGGAGAGGAGCTGGACGGATGACACTCATCGAACGGGATCTGCTGACGCGGTGCCTCGGCGCGCTCTACGAGCAGCTGCTGACCGGCGGTGCCGACGCCGCCCTGACCTCCATCGAGGGAGTGACGTAGCTGGTCCGCTACATGGCGGCAGGGAAAAGCCCGCGGCGGGCCACGCTGGAGGACGAGCTGCGGGCGGTCCGGGCGGTGTTCCGGATCTGCCGGGGTGAGGCGGGACTGGAGACCGGCGTCTCCGGCCTGGACCCGTACCTGGAAGTGGAGCGGACGACAGTCCTGTATGAGGTCTGCCAGCACGGGCTGGAACTGCTGCACGGCGGCGTGGACCTGCGGCGGCTGGTGCTGTTCCGGCAGCGGGAGGATCTCCAATACTATTTTCTGGACAGGGACAAGCGCGTATACGGAGGGACCATTTATGCGGAAGGGCGGCATCCAACAACTGAGACAGAAATGGCGGGAGGGACTGCGGAAGGCCGGCGTCCGGAAGCAGATCCTGTTCACCAGCGGGATGCTGATGGGAATCATGGCCCTGACGGGTCTGATGCTGGGGACCATCTCCTATGAGACCATGGAGGACTACCATACATCCACCCAATCCGTGGCCGGCCTCTACGCGTTCAACGACGCGCTGGACGAGTGGGAGACCGTGCTGGAGGACTATGTGGTCAACTCCACGGAGATCGCCCGGCAGGCCTGCCTGGATGCATGGATCGAGGTGGGGACGCGGCTGGACATGGTGGATATGAGGGAGGCGGAGGCATTTCAGCTGGCAGAGGAGAATCTGTCGGCCGTATACAGCCATACGGACGAGGAGATGCGCCGCCTGCTGCTGGCGGAGAATGGGGCCGCCCGGACAGAGGCTTACGCCCGGCTGGTCCGGGGGAAGGAGGGGATGCTCTTCCTCTCGGACCAGCTTCTGCGGCTCCACACGGACAACGCCGTGCGGGAGTATCCGGACGTCATGTCCATCAACGTGTTCTCCTTCGTCATCTTTGTGCTGATCCTGGTGTTTTCCGCCATCCTGCTGACCATGTGCTCCCGGCGGATGATCCGTTCCATCTGCGCCCCCATCGACCTGCTGGTGGAAGACGCCAAAAAAGTGGCCTCCGGCCAGTATGACACGCCGGACGTGACCATCTTCAACGACGACGAGATGGGCTATCTCTCCCAGGTGTTCAACAATATGAAGACCCAGGTGTCCGCGAACTTCAAGAACATGGAGCGCATCCTGGAGCTGCAGGAGCTGCTGAAGAGCACGGAGCTGAAGGCGCTCCAGTCCCAGATCAACCCCCACTTCCTGTTCAACGTGCTGGGGCTGGCGGAGGAGGCGGCCCTGTATGAGAATGCGGATGTTACGGTGGAGATCATCGAGAACATCTCCTACATGCTGCAGTACAGCCTGAAATGCACCAAGCAGGACACAACCTTTCAGGAGGAGCTGCGCATGGTGCAGGCGTATCTGTTCCTGCAGGAGCGGCGGTTTGGGGACCGGATCCATTTCCGGCTCTCCGTGCCGGAGGACCTGCCCCAGATCATGATCCCGGGGATGTCGGTGCAGCCGGTGGTGGAGAACGCCATCCAGCACGGGCTGGAGAAAATGGAGCGCGGCGGCGAGATCCAGGTGCTGGTCCGCCGGATGGAGACCTGCATCGAGGTCACGATCCGGGACAACGGCTGCGGCATGGAGCCGGAGCTGCTGGCGGCGATCCGGCGGGGGGAGGAGGTGTCCACCAAGCGGGTGTCCGGCGGGATCGGACTGGTGAATGTGTCCCGGCGGATGGAGATCTTCTACAAGCAGACAGGGCTGGTGGACATCACCAGCGAGTTGGACAAGGGGACCACAGTGACCCTGCGGTACCCCTGCCGGGAAGGCGAGGAGGCGGAATGTACAAACTGCTGGTAGCCGATGATGAGCAGAAGGACCGCAACATCGTGCGGCTCCTGGTGGAAAAGCAATATGGGGACCTGTTTGAGATTCTGGAGGCCAAAAGCGGCACCCAGGCCCTGGAGATCCTGCGGAACGACCAGATCGACCTGCTCCTTCTGGACATGAACATGCCCGGCCTCTCGGGGATGGGCGTTATCCGGGAGCTGAAAAAGCCCACGTATCTCATCATTCTGACGGCATACAGCTTCTTCGACTATGCCCGGGAAGCCCTGCGCTACGGCGTGAAGGACTATATCCTGAAACCGCCGATCCGCTCAGAGCTCTATGCGGCCATCGACCGCTTCCTGCAGGAGCGGAAGGAGCAGCCGGGGGACAACGGCCTGCGGCAGAAAGCCCTGGCCCGGGAGCTGGCGACACAGATGCTCTTTTACAGCAATGCGCAGAAGATCGGGAACTACTGCCAGCTGCTGGGGCTGGAGGGGGCCCGCATCTCCCTGGCCGTGCTGCTGGGGGGTGGAGGGGCCGTCCATGCGTCCGAGCACATGCTCTCTTCTGCGGAGCAGTTTCTGGACGGGCAGGGTGTGCGGTATGCCGCGCTGTCCTTCCGGGACGGGATCGCCGTCCTCTTCTTCTGGCGGACGGCGGAGGAGCAGGGGCGGATTCAGAAGCTCCTGCCGGGCCTGCAGAGCAGCGCTGGCGGGCGGATGGGCTTTCAGGAGGACATCCCCTCCTATGGGGAGATCCCACAGGCGTTCATACGGCTCTGCGACCAGCATTCACTGAGCCGCCGGGCCGTGTCCGTCAGCGACCAGACGGACGCGGTGGAGCAGGCGCTTCGGAATCAGGACTTCGACGGGGCCATGGAGCACATCCAGAAGGACTTTGACTGGCAGGACTATCAGGCCCACGGCGACGCCCTGAAGTTCCAGCTGGCCATGATGCTGTTCACCTGTACGAAGCACCTCTTCGCCAATGCGGACAAGCGGGGCGCCTATTCCAAGCTGAGCGTCCTGCTGGGGGCGGAGAACCTGGAGCAGCTGTTCTGCGGCACGGCGGAGTACCTGCACTGGATCATCCACGAGATCAAACGGTCGGTCTACACAAACTCCTATATGGTCCACCGGGTCATCAGCGCGGTCTCCACGGACTGCGCACGGCCCTGGACCATCGAGGGACTGGCGGCGGAGCTGAAGATCAGTCCCTACTACCTCAGCCACCTGTTCAAGGAGTACACCGGCAGCAACTTCACGGACTACCTGGCGGAGCGGCGGATCGAGCGGGCTATCGAGCTCATGCGCCAGCCGGAGCTGACCCTGGCGCAGATCGGCGAGATGGTGGGCTATCCGGACCAGAATTACTTCAGCAGAGTCTTCCGGAAGCGGTGCGGCACCAGCGCACGGCAGTACCGGAAGCAGTTGCTCTCAGAATAGCACAGCCTTGCCAAAATAGCATATTTCCACAGAGTGGGGCGGCATGGACCAGGGTCCGGGTCGCCCCTTTTTCGCTGTCCTGCACAGGGGAGTGCTAGAAATCGGCACGTGCGTGTATGGCCCGGCCGGACAGGGCGGCTATAATGGAGACAGAAGCGAACAATCCGGAAAGGGCCGCCCTGCGGCCCGAAATCTGAACCAAGGAGGCCCCGCGCCATGAGCAAAGTGTTATCGGATATTGAGATCGCCCAGTCCTGCGCTCTGCGGCCCATCACGGAGATCGCGGCAAGCGCCGGCGTGGACGAAACGTACCTGGAGCTGTACGGCCCCTACAAGGCCAAAGTGAACGACCGCCTGCTGCGGGAGAACCGGGGGCCGGACGGCAAGCTGATCCTGGTGACGGCCATCACGCCCACCCCTGCCGGAGAGGGGAAAACCACCACCTCCATCGGCCTGGCCGACGGCCTGCGCAAAATCGGCAAGCGGTCGGCGGTGGCGCTGCGGGAACCCTCTCTGGGCCCTGTGTTCGGCGTCAAGGGCGGCGCCGCCGGCGGCGGCTATGCCCAGGTGGTGCCCATGGAGGACATCAACCTCCACTTCACCGGGGACTTTCACGCCATCGGCGCGGCCAACAACCTGCTGGCGGCGATGCTGGACAACCACATCCAGCAGGGCAACGCCCTGGGGATCGACGTCAAGCGGATCACCTGGAAGCGGGCCGTGGATATGAACGACCGCCAGCTCCGCCACATCGTCAGCGGACTGGGGGGCCGGATGCAGGGCGTGCCCCGGGAGGACGGCTTCCAGATCACGGTGGCCTCCGAGATCATGGCGGTCCTCTGCCTGGCGGACGGCATCTCCGACCTGAAGGCGCGCCTGGCCCGCATGATTGTGGCCTATACCTATGACGGGCGGCCTGTCACGGCCCACGACCTGCGGGCTGAGGGGGCTATGACCGCCCTGCTGAAGGATGCCGTCAAGCCCAATCTGGTCCAGACGCTGGAAGGCACCCCCGCCTTCATCCACGGCGGGCCCTTCGCCAACATCGCCCACGGGTGCAACTCCGTCACAGCCACCCGCATGGCTCTGAAGCTGGCGGACTACGCCGTGACCGAGGCGGGCTTCGCCGCGGACCTGGGGGCTGAGAAATTTGTGGACATCAAGTGCCGGATGTCCGGACTGCGGCCCTCCGTGGTGGTGGTCGTGGCGACGGTCCGCGCCCTGAAATACCACGGCGGTGTGGCCAAAGCGGATCTGAACCAGGAGAATCTGGAGGCGCTGGAAAAGGGCCTGCCCAATCTGCTGCGGCATGTGGGCAACGTCCAGCGGGTCTACGGCCTGCCCTGCGTGGTGGCCGTCAACGCCTTCCCCACGGACACGGCGGCGGAGCTGGCGCTGGTGGAGGAGAAGTGCGGCGAGCTGGGCGTGAAGGCCGTCTTGTCCGAGGTCTGGGCCAAGGGCGGCGAGGGCGGCCGCGCCCTGGCGGAGGAGGTTGTCCGCCTGTGCGAGCAGCCCGGCCAGTTCCAGTTCACCTATGCGCTGGACGCCTCCATTGAGGAGAAGCTGGACGCCATCTGCAAAAAGGTCTATCACGCGGAGGGCGTGACCCTGACGCCCGCCGCCCGGAAGCAGGCCGCCCAGCTGACGGAGCTGGGCTTCGGCGGGCTGCCCATCTGCATGGCCAAGACCCAGCACAGCTTTTCCGACGATCCGTCCCTGCTGGGCGCGCCGGAGGGCTTCACGGTGACGGTGCGGGATCTGAAGGTGTCTGCCGGCGCGGGCTTCCTGGTGGCGCTGACCGGAGACATCATGACCATGCCCGGCCTGCCCAGGGTCCCCTCCGCCGAGAAGATCGATGTGGATGAGGACGGCAGGATCACCGGCCTGTTTTGAGGGCGGCTCCGGCCGGAAAGGAGACAATATGGACACACCTTTTACGGAGAGGACCTGTGAGGCGTTCGTCGCCGTCCTGTCCTCCGCCGCCCCCGTCCCCGGCGGGGGCGGGGCGGCCGCCCTGGTGGGGGCCGTGGGCACGGCGCTGGGCGCCATGGCGGGAAACCTGACGGCGGGGCGGAAAAAATACGCCGCAGTGGAGGAGGACATCCGGGCCGCCGTGAAACGGGCCGAAGCGCTGCAAAAACGCCTCCTGGAACTGGTGGAGGAGGATGCGGCGGGATTCGAGCCGCTCTCCCGGGCGTACGCGATCCCCAAAGACGACCCCAGCCGCGGACGGGTCCTGGAAGACGCCACGGCGGCCGCCTGCCGGGCCCCGGCGGAGATGATGGCGCTCTGCTGCGCGTCCATCGAGCTGCTGGAAGAGCTGCTGGAGAAGGGGAGCGCCGGCCTGGTCTCCGACGTGGGCTGCGGAGCGCTGTGCTGTGCGGCGGCCCTGGAGAGCGCCAGCCTCAATATCTTCGTCAACACCCGGACCCTGCAGGACCGCTCCCTGGCCGCCCATCTGGATGCCCAGGCGGATACGCTGCTGTGCGAGTATCTGCCCCGGGCCAGGCGGGTGGCGGACGAGGTCGGACACCGGCTGCGGAAGGAGGGCTGAGCATGGGAGAGATCTGGAAGGGCGCCCCTGTGGCCGACGCCCTGTGTGCCTCCCTTACAGACCGGATTTCCGCTCTGCGGGCGGCAGGCGTGGAGCCAGCTCTGGCCATTCTGCGGGCTGGCGAACGGGGAGACGACATCGCCTATGAGAACGGGGCCGTGAAGCGCTGCGAAAAGCTGGGCATCGCGGTCAGGAGGGTCCGGCTTCCGCCCGGCTGCACAAAGGAAGAGGTGCTGAAGGCCATCCGGCAGGTCAACGCGGATGACGGCATCCACGGCTGCCTGCTGCTCTGCCCGCTGGCGGACCGGGCCACCGAGGAGGCGGCCTGTGAGACGCTGCTGCCGGAGAAGGATGTGGACGGCATCACGCCGGGATCCCTGGCCGGCGTGTTTGCGGGCGGAGGGAGAGGCTATCCCCCCTGCACCGCCCAGGCCTGCATGGAGGTGCTGGACTACTATGGCTGCGATCCCGCCGGCAGGCGGGCGGCCGTCATCGGCCGGAGCCTTGTGATCGGCAGACCGGTGTCGATGCTGCTGCAGAGGCGGAATGCCACTGTCACCATGTGCCACTCCAGAACGGCCGATCTGCCGGCGGTGTGCTGGCAGGCGGAGATCCTGGTGGCAGCCGCCGGCCAAAGCGGATTGGTGGACGCCGGCTTTCTGGCCCCGGGACAGGTGGTGCTGGACGTGGGGATCAACGTGGGCCCGGAGGGCGGGCTCCAGGGAGATGTGGACTTCCAGAGCGCCATCCGGACCGCGGAGGCCGTTACGCCCGTGCCCGGCGGGGTGGGGGCCGTCACCACCGCGGTCCTGGCCAAGCATGTGGTGGAGGCCGCGGAAAGGACGCTGTCATGCGGGCCTTGAAGCTGTTCGTCTCCTTCGTCCTGGGCGGGGCCTGCATCGGGCTGGGGGGCGTTGCCTACCTGTCTCTGGAGAACCGGCTGGCAGGGGCGCTCTTCTTCACGGTGGGGCTCTTCACCATCTGCACCTTCGGGTTCCACCTGTTCACGGGAAAGGTCTGCTATGTCTTTCAGAAGGGGGGGACCGACCCGCGGCACCTGCCCCTCATCTGGCTGGGGAACCTGGCGGGCACAGGGGCGGTGGCTGCGGCCGTGCGGCTGACCAGGCTGGCGCCCCTGGCGGAAAAGGCCACCGGGCTCTGCCGGGTCAAGCTGGAGGACAGCCTGCCCAGCGTCTTTCTGCTGGCGGTGCTGTGCAATGTGTTCATCTACATCGCCGTGGAGGGGTTCCGCAGCAATCCCCACGAGATCGGGAAATACCTCTCCCTCTTTTTCGGCGTCATGGGGTTCGTCCTCTGCGGGTTTGAGCACTGTGTCGCCAATATGTTCTACATTTCCACAGCTGGACTGTGGAGCGGCCGCGCGGCCGGGTATCTGCTGGTGATGACGCTGGGAAACAGCGCCGGCGGCGTATTGATCCCCCTTGCGCAGGCCTTTTTGAGACGACCGGACCGGTCAGAGTAGGAACAGCGCGTCAAGTGCCGGCAAATGGGAAGTTGTTGCCGGACGAAGAGGCCCCGCGCCTCGCGGTGCTGTTCCGCATCCGCTGCCACAAAGAGGGGGCGTCTCCTCTGTGGCGGACCACAGAAGGAGATGTTCTTTATGAAAAAACTGGATACCAGATCCATCACCGCACTGGGACTGCTGGTGGCGGTGGAGATCGTGCTCTCCCGCTTCTGCTCCATCAGCGCCTGGGATCTGAAGATCGGCTTCAGCTTCCTGCCGGTGGCGGTGGCGGCCATGCGGTTCGGACCGCTGGAGGCCGCCGTGGTGGCCGCCCTGAGCGACTTCGTCGGGGCGGTGCTGTTTCCCATCGGGGCGTATTTCCCGGGCTTCACCCTGACGGCCTTTCTCTCCGGCCTCGTGTTCGGGTGGCTGCTGCACCGCCGCCGGACGGCGGGCCGCGTTCTGGCTGCGGTCCTGCTCCACCAGCTGGTGCTGGGCCTGCTCATCAACTCGTTCTGGATCTCCGTCCTGTACAGCGCACCCTATCTCCCGCTGCTGGGGACCCGGGTCCTGCAGTGCGCGGTCCTCGCGCCGGTGGAGTTCCTGACAATCGGCGCCCTGGTCAGGATTCTGGAGCGGTTCGGAAAGCGGGCGATGGCATGAACGGACAGGAAGCGCTGGCCTTTCTCCACGGGGCCGACTGGCGGGGCAGCCAGCTGGGGCTGTCCCGCATCCGGGAGCTGATGGGCCTGCTGGGAGATCCGCAGAGAGATCTGCGTTTTGTCCATGTGGCGGGCACCAACGGAAAAGGCTCCGTCTCGGCGATGCTCTCCGCCATTCTCACCGCCGCCGGGTACAGGACTGGGCTGTACACCTCCCCGCATTTGCTCCGGTACAACGAGCGGATCCAGGTGAATGGGGCGGAAATCTCCGACCGGGACTTCTGCCTGGCCGCAGAGGCGGTCAGTGCCTGCGCGGAACAGATGGCGGACCCGCCCACGGAATTCGAGCGGCTGACGGCCATGGCGCTCTGGCACTTTCAACGGGTCCGGTGCCGGATCGTCGTGCTGGAGGTGGGACTGGGCGGCCGGCTGGACGCGACCAACGTCATCGACGCCCCGGAGGCCGCGGTCATCACCCAGCTGGGCCTGGAGCACACCCGGGAGCTGGGGGGCACACTCCGCCGGATCGCCGGGGAGAAGAGCGGCATCCTCAAGCCCGGCTGCGCCGCCGTCCTCTGCCGGCAGGAGCCGGAGGCGGAGCAGGTGGTCCGGGAGACGTGCGGGCGTCTGGGCGTACCGCTGGTGGTCACAGAGGAGGTCCGCCCGGCGGGCGGCGGCTGGGACGGCCAGGTGCTGGACTACCGGGAGCGGAGGGGCATCCGACTGGGGCTGCTGGGCGGTTACCAGCGCAGGAATGCCGCCGCGGCGCTGGACACGGTGGATGTACTGAACGCCAGGGGATTTTCCATCCCGGAACAGGCTGTCCGCCGGGGACTGGCCGGCGTATCCTGGCCCGGGCGCTTCTCCCTGCTGCGGCGGGATCCCTGGGTCATCGTGGACGGCGCCCACAACCCAAACGGCGCGGCAGAGCTGGCGGACAGCCTGCGGCAGTATTTCCCTGGGCAGAAGATCACCTTTGTGATCGGCGTCATGGCCGACAAGGACTGCGCGGGCATCCTCCGGGCGGCGGCCCCCCTTGCCCGGGGATTCTTCACCGTGACGCCCGCCTCTCCCAGGGCCATGAACTCCGGCGCTCTGGCGGAATTGATCCGCGGGCGCCTCCATGTGATGGCGGTGGACGCGGAGACAGTCTCCCGGGGGATTCGGCTGGCCCTGGGGGCGGCGGGGCAGGGGCCCGTCTGCGTCATGGGGTCCCTCTACCAGGTGGGGGAGGCATACAACTGCCTGCACACCCGCCTGTTTCCCCAAGCACAGAAGAACTGACGGGAGCGTCCGCTCCCGGAGAGGAGGCCCGCCTTGCAAATCACAGAGGAGAAAAACGCCCTGCGCCGGGAGATCCGTGCGCTGCGGGCCGCCCTGCCGGAGGGCTATCTTGCCCGGGCCGGGGCCGGGATCGCCGGGGCGGTGGCCGCCTGCCCGGAGTACCGGGCTGCCCGGACGGTCATGGGATTTGTGAGCACTCCGGAGGAAGCCGATCTGCGCCCCCTCCTGCGGCAGATCCTGCGGGATGGGAAACGCCTGGCGGTGCCCCTGTGCACCGGGCCGGGGATCATGGAGGCCCGGCTGATCAGCGGCCTGGAGCAGTTGGCCCCCGGACGCTATGGGATTCTGGAGCCCCCGGCGGCGAGTCCACTGATCCCGCCGGAGGATATCGGCCTGCTCATCGTGCCATGCGTGACCTGCTCCCCCGGCGGCGAGCGCCTGGGACACGGCGGCGGGTATTACGACCGGTATCTGGAGCGCTATCGGGGGCCCGCCATTCTGGTGTGTCCCGACCGCCTGCTGCAGCCCCGCGTACCGGTGGGCCTCCATGACCGCCGGGTGCCCATAGTGGCCACGGAGACGCAGATCTGGCGGACAGGTGCGGCGCTGTGAGGCGCTGGGCATTTTTCGCGATGCAGGATACAACCGGCCCGGCCTCCCGGCTCCTGGGGAGCGGGCCGTTTCCGCGGCGGGACCTTCCGGAGGTAGGCCGCCGCTTCAGGACGGCGGCTGCCGTCCTGATTTTTTGCGGTTTTCACAAGAGGCGACGCATTTCGCCAAGGAATGTCTGTCGAACCATACAAAATCCGCAGTGAGGGCAGAATTCCTCACTTGACGTCCTTCGGCAGAGCTGTTATACTCTTCCCATATTCCAAAATGCGATGAAGGGGAAAAGGCGATCCCACGCCCCGTTTCAGAGAGCCGCCGGCTGGTGCAAGGCGGTACGGAGGGGACCGCGTCACTGGCCCCTGAGCAGCCGCGCTGAGAGGTGTTGCCTTTAGGTGCGGACGGCCGCTGTCCGTTATCATGCAGACGCGATTCGCCCTCTCAGGAGGAGCCGATCGTACAGAGTGGCCGGGTCTCCCGGCAATGAGAGTGGTACCGCGGGTACGGCAGTTTTTGCTCCCGTCTCTCAAAGACTGATGGTCTTTGGAGAGATGGGATTTTTTGTTGCCCTCCTTCCAAAGACAAGACCTTGGAAGGAGGACTTTGACATGATGGACGCGACGAAATATCAGATCGGCTACTATCCCCCGCCGGTGGAGCCGGGGCATGTATACGAGTGGATGCAGAAGGACCATATCGAGACCGCCCCCGCCTGGTGCAGTGTGGACCTGCGGGACGGCAACCAGAGCCTGGTGGTGCCCATGAGCCTGGAGGAGAAGCTGGAGTTCTACGAGATGCTGCTGAAGATCGGCTTCAAGGAGATCGAGGTGGGCTTCCCGGCGGCGTCGGAGACGGAGTATGAGTTCCTCCGCAAGCTGATCGACGAGGACCGCATCCCCCAGGACGTGACCATCCAGGTGCTGACCCAGTGCCGGGACCACATCATCCGCCGGACCTTTGAGGCGGTGAAGGGCGCCCCACGGGCCATCATCCACTTCTACAACTCCACCAGCGAGGCCCAGCGGCGGGAGGTGTTCCACAAGTCCAAGGAGGAGATCAAGAGAATCGCCGTGGACGGCGCCCGGCTCATCAAGGAACTGAGCCAGGAGTACGAGGGCAACTTCCTCTTCGAGTACAGCCCGGAGAGCTTCACCGGCACGGAGCCGGAGTACGCCGTGGAGGTCTGCAACGCGGTGCTGGACGTGATGCAGCCCACGCCGGACCGGCCCATGATCATCAACCTGCCGGTGACGATGGAGATGAGCATGCCCCACATCTACGCCAACCAGATCGAGTGGTGCTCCAAGCACCTGAAGTACCGGGATGCCGTCATCCTCTCCACCCACCCCCACAACGACCGGGGCTGCGGCGTGGCGGACGCGGAGCTGGCGGTGCTGGCCGGCGCCCAGAGGGTGGAGTGCTGCCTCTTCGGCAACGGGGAGCGCACGGGCAACGTGGACGCCATCACCCTGGCCATGAACATGTACAGCCACGGGGTGGACCCGAAGCTGGACTTCTCCGACATGCCCGCCATCTGCGAGGTATACGAGCGGGTCACCCGGATGCACGTCTATGAGCGCAGCCCCTACGCCGGCAGCTTGGTGTTCGCCGCCTTCTCCGGCAGCCACCAGGACGCCA
>DWXY01000074.1 GCA_019118935.1 Candidatus Oscillibacter pullicola | reverse complement strand
AAAATGTATCCACAAGGGCAATGCTTTGTGCGAGATGTGTGCTTTCTCCCACATTTGGGACAGATGGAACGGCAAAGCACAGATACCCCTCCTTTTTTCTGCTGTTTTATGGGATATTACCATGACTATATCGCCAAATAATGGTAAAGTCAACTGAGATACAGAAGATTCCCATAAAAGTGAGGGAGCGGCGTGAAGGCAAACGACTATGAAGGGCGGCGGAATATCCCAGGCGAGCGGGTACGCATGAAGCGGCTGTCCATGCGCCTCTCTCAAGCGGCGCTGGCCGCGAAGGTTCAAACCGAAGGCGTGGTCCTGGAGCAGGACGCCATCAGCCGGATCGAGCTCGGGGACCGTATGGTGCAGGATTATGAGCTTTGGGCGCTGTCCAGCGTGCTGGGCGTCTCCGCTGACTGGCTTCTGAGCGGTGATGTGCTCTGAATGAAAAAATTCTCCCATAGGCTTATAGCCTATGGGAGCTCTCTTTTTCTGCCTGAACCGGGCTTGACAAAGTCGGATGTTTTATGGATTATTAGCGTAAATCGACAAGGAGGACGGACACATGGAGCGACGTTTTTCACAGCTGCGCTGGAAAGACCGGCTGCGGATCGAGAAGATGCTGAAGGAGGGGCGGAAGGTCCAGGAGATCGCAGACGCTCTACGCGTCCACAACTCCACCATTTACCGGGAGATCAAGCGGGGGCTGACGTGGCAGCGGACGAGCGAGTGGGAAGACGTACAGGTTTACTGCCCGGAGACCGCAGAGCGGAAGTACCAGGAGAGTATGCAGGCCAAGGGGCCGGGCTTAAAAATCGGGAATGACCGGGCCCTGGCCGACTACCTGGAAGAGAAGATCGGAAAGGAGCACTATTCCCCGGCGGCTGCCCTGGCCAAGATCAAGGAGGAAGGCAGGGTCTTCACCGTGGAAATCAGCGAGTGGACGCTGTACAGCTATATCGACAAGGGCGTGTTCGCCACCATCACAAACAAAAGCCTGCCCGCGGGGAAGCGAAAGACGCGGCGATACAGGAAGGTGAAGCCGGCCCGCCTGCCGAAGGGGGACGGGATCGAGGACCGCTCCGAAGAGATCAACAGCCGGAAGACGTTCGGACATTGGGAGATGGACACCGTGGTCTCCGCCAGGCGGTCCAGGAAGCGGCTTCTGGTGCTGACAGAGCGGAAGACCCGGTGGGAGATCATCGAACTGATGAAGGACGGGACCAGCGCCAGCGTGGTGGCCGCGCTGAACCGGATGGAGCGGAAGCTGGGCTCCGCCGCGTTTCGGAAGATGTTCCAGACCATCACCATCGACAACGGCGTGGAGTTCGCAGACTGCGCCGGTATGGAGACCTCCTGTCGGAGAAGCGGCGCCCGCACACACGTCTACTACTGCCACCCGTACTCCGCCTATGAGCGCGGCAGCAACGAGAACGCCAACCGGATTATCCGGCGATTCCTGCCAAAAGGAACGGACTTCTCGAACCTGACCCGGCAGAAGGTGAAAGAGATCGAGGCCTGGATGAACAACTACCCGCGGGAGAAACTGGGGTGGAAGAGCGCGAACAGGGCCATTGCGGAACACGCAAAGGCCCTGTCGATAGATATTCAAAAACTGTGAATAAAAATTTTCTGACTTTTTTGCAAGTTGACCTTGACTTTTGCGTTCCGACACCGTTCGTTTGACGGCGGCGGCAGATTCTGGTACAATGGCATACCGACAGAGGGCGAATCCGGGCATCTCTGCCAGAATCTGAAAGAAATCTGACGCCAAAGGAGCGAAGAATGACAACATGAAAAGACGACTGCAATGGTTCTGTTCCTGCGCGCTGCTCTGCGCCCTGCTGGTGACAGCGGCACTGCCGGCGCCCGCGGCAGCGGCCTCCACCGGCTTTTCCGACGTGCCGGAGAGCCACTGGGCGGCGGACTCCATCCGCCGGGCCGTGGACCTGGGCCTGTTCCAGGGGCAGACGCCCACCCGCTTCGGCCTGGGGGCTCCCATGACCCGGGGGGCCTTTGTGGTGGCCCTGTGCCGCCTGTTCGGCTGGGAGACGGTGACGCCAGAGGCCGGGTCCTATACGGACAACCAGGACAAGAGCGCCTGGTATTACAGCGCGGTGGAGACCGCCTATGCCAACGGGGCCATCACCCGGCAGACGGACACGTTCCGCCCCCGGGATCCCATCACCCGGGAGGAGCTGGCGGTCATGCTGGTGCGGGCCATGGGCTACGGCACCATCGCCGGTCTGGCCCAGGACCTGCCCATGCCCTTCCGGGATGTGACCACCAATGTGGGCTATATCGCCATGGCCCATGAGCTGGGGCTGGTGAACGGCACTGCGGCCACCACCTTTTCCCCGGACCGGACCGCCACCCGGGAGCAGGCGGCGGTCATGCTGATCCGGCTGTATGACAGCTATCACGCCGCGGCCCCGGAGAAAACCGGCATCGCCTACTCCGCGGAGGGCCTGACGGACCTGACCGGCTATGGCGCCGTGGCGGTGGGCGGTGCCCGGCTGATCTACGCCGGGGAGTCCCGGCTCACCGGCACCCCCGACGCAGAGACCGCATCCGCCCTGCAGGAGGCCATCACCGCCGCCGGCGCTGTGCCGCTGCTGCATGTGGGCGGGAGCGCCTCGGCACTGAAGGATAACCCGGCCCACACTGCGGAGGTGCTGGCGGCCGCGGTGGAGAGCGGCGGCTATGAAGGGCTGTTCCTGGACCTGGCGGAGCTCTCCTCCGCTCAGAAGAAGGATTTCACCGCGCTGGCGGAGGCGCTGCGGGCCGAACTGGGAGAGGACCGGCTGCTCTATTTGATGGTGGAGGCGCCCGTCTGGCAGGGAGCCGCATACAACGGCTATGACTACGCCGCCCTGAGCGCGCCGGCCGACAAGCTGGTGGTGCGGGTGGCGGACTATGGCGGCCCGTCCGAGGACTTCCCCATCGCCCCCGTGCAGCCGCTGGAGGAGGTCTACTACGCCCTGGCCGAACTGGCGGACCAGGTGGACCCCGATTGCCTCAGCCTGCTGCTGACCACCACGGGCTCCGCCTGGACGGACGGGCGGCACACCGGCGAGACTTCCGCGGCGGAGATCGAGCAGCTGCTGGCCGCCTCCCAGACGAAGGATTACTACTCCGACCGCTACGCCTGCGCCTATCTCACCGCCGGCAGCGGGAACACCGTGGTGTGGTATCTCAACGGCGAGGCCGCCCTGGAGCGGGCCCGGATGGCCGCCTTCTTCGGCGTGGACCAGCTGTGCCTCAGCGACCTGTCCTCCGTGGCAGACTACGAGAATTACAATCTGCTGGAGGGGCTGGACGCCGCGTCCTGACGCCGGACCCTCCCAGGCGCAAAACCGAAACCTGAAAAACGCCGCCTCTGCCAGCTGGCAGAGGCGGCGTCTGTGTATATGGGAAAGCGCGGCGGCCTTACAGGAACTTCTGCATCCCGTCGGTGGCCAGGGAGAGGTCGGCGCTGATGGTGACGGTGAACTTGATGTTGTTCTTCTCGCCAAAGGCGTCCAGCCAGTTCAGGAAGTTCTCGGTGTCCTTGTCCACTTCCCGGCCGATGGTCTTGCACAGGTTGTCGATGAACACGTGGGAGATATCATAGTTGCCCGCATACAGGCCGCTGATGAAGCCCCGGAAGAGCTCGTAGCTGTCCAGATTGTACTCCTGGGCGTCGATCAGGCGGATGTGGTAGTGGATATCGTATGTCATGGTGCGGTTGGCCTCGATGCAAACCACGTTGCCGGGCTCATCCTTCGCCGCGTTGTTGATCAGTTCAATGAGCTGCTTGGTCTTGCCGGAGCCCTTTACGCCCATAATCAGTCTGACCATAGTAATCACTCCTGTCAATTAAAGTCGCTGGGGGAAATTCGGTATGTTAAGCATACCACAAGATCGCGTGAAAAACAATGGAGAAATGAAGATTCAAACTTTGTTCATAATGGAGATTGACAATGGGGCGGCGCCCCGGTGCAGACGCCGCCGTGCGCGGCGGGCGGGGCAGCGCCCGCCCAAAACCGGGATCACCCCTCCAGCTTGCTCTCCAGCTGGGCCCGGCGGTCCGCCCCATGCGGCCAGGGCCGCATGGGGACCCCGATTGGAGCAGGCCGCGGCGGCGGAGCCGCCCCGTCCCAAGGTTTTGCTCCGCAAAACGCTTGACGCCGCATCCGCGGCGGGGCGGGACAGCGCCCGCCCAAAACCGGGATCACCCCTCCAGCTTGCTCTCCAGCTGGGCCCGGCGGTCCTCGTAGCCGGGCTTGCCCAGCAGGGCGAACATGTTCTTCTTGTAGGCCTCCACCCCCGGCTGATCGAAGGGGTTCACGTCCAACAGATAGCCGGAGAGGCCGCAGGCGTACTCGAAAAAGTAGATCAGCTGCCCCAGGTCTGCCGGCGTCCTGCCGGAGGTCTCCACGATCAGGTTGGGCACGCCGCCCTCCGTGTGGGCCAGCAGGGTGCCCTCCATGGCCCGGTCCCGGATGAAGTCCATGGACTTGCCTGCCAGGAAGTTCAGCCCGTCGCCGTCCGCCTCGTCCGCCGGGACCGTCAGCTGGCGGTCGGAGGGACCCAGGCGCACCACGGTCTCAAACATCAGGCGCTTGCCCTCCTGGATGTACTGGCCCATGGAGTGGAGGTCCGCGGTGAACTCCACGCTGGCGGGGAAGAGGCCCTTGCCCTCCTTGCCCTCGCTCTCGCCGAAGAGCTGCTTCCACCACTCCGCCATGAACCGGAACGCCGGGTCATAGCAGGCCAAGAGCTCAATGGACCGGCCCGCCCGGTACAGTTCGTACCGGATGGCGGCATACCGCCAGGCAGGGCACTGGAAGGAAGCTTCGGTGCAGGCCTCCATCATCTCCGCCGCGCCCTGCATCAGGGCGGAGATGTCCACCCCGGCCACGGCGATGGGCAGCAGGCCCACGGCGGTCAGCACGCTGTATCGGCCTCCCACGTCGTCGGGGACCACGAAGGTCTCCCACCCCTCGCTGTCCGCCAGGGACTTCAGGGCGCCCCGGGCCTTGTCAGTGGTGGCGTAGATCCGCTCTCTGGCGCCCTCCCGGCCGTACTTCTTCTCCAAAGCCTCCCGGAAGAAGCGGAAGGCCACGGCGGGCTCCGTGGTGGTGCCCGACTTGGAGATCACGTTGACGGAGAAATCCACGTCCGCCACCAGGTCCAGCACCTCCCCCATGGCGTCGGAGGAGAGGCCGTTGCCCACAAAATAGATGTTGGGCGTATCCTTGCGCTTCAGGTTGTAATTGGGAGAGCACAGGCAGTCGATGACGCCCCGGGCGCCTAAGTACGAGCCGCCGATCCCGATGACCACCAGGGCCTGGGAGTTGGCCTGGATCCGGGACGCGGCCGCCTGGATGCGGGCGAACTCCTCCCGGTCATAGTCCCGGGGCAGATGGACCCAGCCGGTGAACTCTCCGCCGGCGCCGCCGCCGCTCTGGAGCTTCTCATGGGCCCGCTTCAGCCGCGGCGCCAGGACCTCCTCATAGGGCAGGGGCAGAAAAGACTGTAATTGGAACGATTTGACATCCAGCATCATGACCGGCCTCTCTTTCGTAAAGCTGCGCGGGTTTGTTGCCTTATTATACCATGTCCCGAAACGGGACACAAGGGAAAGCGGTCGCAATCCGCCGGGATTTCAGGGGAGGCGCACAGCGGCGGGGGCGCGGCGCGCCCCCCGCCGCCGTCAGCCGCAGAGGAAGGCCGTCCGCAGCATTTGGACCAGCATCTGGCCGAAGGTGACCCGTGGGATCTCCTCTCCTGCCAGGATGGGCAGCTCCGCCACGACCTCTTCCCCGGAGGTGATGGTGAGGGTCCCCAGCTGGCTGCCCGCCGCCACCGGCGCCTCCACGGAGTCCGCCAGGGTGACCAGCTGCTGCAGGCTGCCCGCCTTGGCCTTTTCCAGCAGGAGGTGGGTGTTCTCCCCCAGCACCGGCTGCACCGTGGCCTGGGTCCCCAGGGACACGGGCACCGGCGGCAGGGCGGACTCCGGCACCACGTTCTCCAGGGTGTAGGTGGAAAAGCCGTAGTTCAGCAGATTGGTGGCGTCCTCAAAGCGCTGGGTGGAGGTGGGCGCCTTCATGATGACGGCGATCAGCTCCATGCCGTCCCGCTCCGCCGTGCCGGAGAGGCAGTACAGCGCGCTGTCTGTGGAGCCGGTCTTCAGGCCGGTGGCCCCTTGGTAGAAGCGGATCAGGCGGTTGGTGTTCACCAGGGAGGAGGCCCCGTCCCGCAGGGAATCCATCCAGATGGTGGTGTACTGGCGGATGTCCGGGTGGTTGCGGATCAGCTCCCGGCTCATGAGGGCGATGTCGTATGCGGAGGTGACATGGCCCTCCGCCGGCAGGCCCGTGGCGTTGCAGAAGTGGGTGTCGGCCATGCCCAGTTCCGCGGCCCGCTGGTTCATCCGCTCCACAAAGGCCTCCTCGCTACCGGCCACCGTCTCCGCCAGGGCCACGGCGCAGTCGTTGGCAGAGACGACGCACACCGCCTTCAGCATATCGCTGACCGTCATCTGCTCATTCTCCTTCAGCCAGATCTGGCTGCCGCCCATGGAGCAGGCGTGGGCCGACGCGGTGACCACGTCGTCATAGTGGAGCTGCCCGGCATCGATGGCCTCCATGGTCAGCAGCAGCGTCATGACCTTGGTGACGCTGGCGGGCTCCAGCTTGGCGTGTTCGTCCTTGGCGAAGAGGACGGTGCCCGTCTCCTTTTCCATCAGCAGAGCCGAGGGCGCGGATACCTCCAGCGCCTGGGCGCTGCTCCCCAGCGCCAGCAGGGCGCACAGCAGCACGACGAGTTTTTTCATGGTGATCCCCCTTTGCTTCGATGGTAGAATCTATGTCCGCGAAAAGGCGTTCATGCCGGAGAAGATTTGGGGGTTGCAAAATGCGGAGCGGTCTGGTATAATAACAATCCAGACGCGGCTGTAGTTCATCGGTAGAACGGCAGCTTCCCAAGCTGCATAGGTGGGTTCGACTCCCATCAGCCGCTCCAAGAAAGAGAGACATCTGCTGAAAGCAGATGTCTCTCTTTGGTTCCGCCGCCCTTCCGCCAAGGGTTTCGCCTGTGGGGCGCAAAAAAAGAAAAGCCTTGAAACCATCAAGTTTCAAGGCTTTTCTGTGGCGGAGAAGGAGGGATTCGAACCCTCGAGACCCTTTAGGGGCCTACATGATTTCCAATCATGCGCCCTCGACCAACTAGGCGACTTCTCCATAGCTGTTCCAGTTCCAATTTCCATATGAAAGGCGCCGTCAAATGCGACAGCGTTATTATTATACCAGAGCTTTTTCCAAAGTCAAGCCCCAAAAACAATTTTCATGAAAAAAGGCGGAGAGCCGAGGCTCTCCGCCCTGCGCGTCAGCGCATTTCGGAAACAATGCTGTCCACGGCATGGTCCACGGCGACACCCAGCTTGTGGATACTCTTTCCCACCTGCGTTTTCATGGGATCCCTGCCGTAGGGCATCATCATTCCCACTGCCGCGCCGGCCATCAGTCCGGCGCCGATACCGACCCAAAATCCGGTACACATTCTCATCTTCAGTCACTCCTTTGCGGCCTGAGCGTAGTATGGCCGCTTTCCCGGGAAAAAAACGCGCCGGAGCGATTTGCCAGAAAGCGGCAGATCCGCTATAATGACGGTAACGACATCCAAATATCAAAACGGCGGGCCCAGGCCCGGACGGAGGAAACCATGACCACCATCTATCTGATCCGCCACGCGGAGGCGGAGGGCAACCTGTACCGCATCGCCCAGGGACAGGCCAACAGCATCATCACAGATCGGGGCGAGCGGCAGATCCAGGCGCTGGCGCGCCGATTCGCGGACATTCCCATCGACGCGGTCTACGCCAGCGACCTCTACCGCACCTGCGCCACGGCCAGCGCCATCTACAAACCCAAGGGCCTGCCCCTGCACCGGCGGCGGGACCTGCGGGAGATCTGCGTGGGCGTGTGGGAGGAGAAGACCTGGGGTGAGATCGCCCGGCAGGACCCGGCGCAGCTGGAAAACTTCAACCACCGGCTCCACCTGTGGCACGTGGAGGGCGCGGAGACGCCCCAGGCGGTCCAGGCCCGGCTGCTGGCGGCCGTGCGGGACATCGCGGCGGCCAACGACGGAAAAACGGTGGCGGTGTTCTCCCATGGCTGCGCCATCCGCCTGCTGCTGGCGGCCCTGCAGGGCATCCCGCTGGAGGAACTGGGGAAGACGCCCACCGGCAGCAACACCGCCGTCTCTCTGCTGCGGGCGGAGGGGACGCGGATCCAGGTGGTCTGGCGGGACGACGCGAGCCATCTGACAGACCCGGCCTTCACCCGGGGGTGCGCCGTGAAGCAGCGGGCCAACGGACTGGAGCCCGGCCTCTATTTCCGCCCCCTGGCGCCGGAGCAGGCGGAGTTTCCGGCGGCGTGGGCGGGGACCTCCGCGGCGCTGCCCGCCGGTGCGCCTGTGCTGGCGGGGTATCTGGACGGAACACCTGTGGGCGCGGTGGCCTTTGACGACGGCCGGGAGGCGGAGCGGGGCCGCGGCTGGATCCCCCTGCTGGCGGTGGCGGAGCCATGGCGACGCCGGGGCTACGGCGTGCAGCTGATCGGCCAGGCGGTGATGCACTACCGCCCCATGGGCCGGGACCGCCTGGGGCTGCCCGCGCCGGAGACGGAGGCCGCGGCGGGCTTTTACCGGGAGTTCGGCTTTTCTCCGGCGGCGGACGGGCCGGCCTGGGAAAAGTTCATCGGATATGACCCGGAGTTTCTGGGCGCATGAGCGCTCCATTCTGAACAGGCAGGGCCGGAGCAAACGCTCCGGCCCTGCTGCGCTCTTTATTCCAGGTGGCGGACGATATCCTGGGTCAGGCGGGCGGTCATGCCCCAGACGGCGCGGCCCTGCCAGTACCAGATGGGGATCTCCACCCGGCCCCGGGCCCAGCGGTAGTCCGCGGGAATGCCCACGGTCTCATAGGGGAAGTCCCCCGGCACGTCCGGCAGCAGGGCGTAGACATACTGCTCCGGAGCGGTCTCCCGGAAAAAGGACAGGGGGACGGTGAAGGCCTCTCCCACCTCCGCGGGGGAGGGCGTCATCGCCGCAAAACCGGCGGCGGAGACCAGCCCCAGCACCGGCTGCATCAGAAAGCCCGCCTGATTGCAGATGAAGTCCGGCCTGCCCAGGACTTCCACCTCCCGACGGGGGATGGCCAGTTCCTCCTCCGTCTCCCGGAGGGCGCACTGCTCCGGCGTCTCCCCCGCCTCCATCCGGCCCCCGGGGAAACACACCTCCCCGGGCTGGCGGTGCAGGGCGGCGGAGCGGACCTCGAAGAGCAGGTGCAGGCCGTCCGGCCGCTCCACCAGGGGGCAGAGGACGGCATAGCTGTGCCGGGCGCCCAGGAGTCCCGGCACATGGCCTGCGTACCGGCGGCGCAGATGTTCCAGATCTCTCATAGCAGCATCCTCAGCGCCCGCTGCCGGTTGACAATGTCCACCACCGGCACGCTGGGGGCATACTCTCCGTCCAGGGACCAGGGCAGCTCCTCCTCTGTCTCCAGCCGGAGGGAGGAGACGTGGCGGAACACCAGGCCCTGGCTGTCGTACTGCTGGTTCAGCAGGGCCAGCACCAGATTCTGCAGGTCCGCGGCCGTCTTGGGGCTGGGCACCAGCAGCATCTCGAATTTCCCGTCATCCAGCACCACCCGCTCCGGGTCCAGCTTCATCAGCCCGCCGATGGAGGTGGAGTTGCACACGGCGCCGAACAGGTAGTCCCCGTCCAGCACCTCTCCGTCCGCGGTGAGGCGGATGTGATAGGGGCGGAGGGTGTTCAGGTCCTTCATTCCCTCCAGAATATAGGCAAAGTGGCCCAGGGCGTTCTTGGCCGCCTGGGAGGCGGCATAGGAGCTGCGGGTGAAGGCGCCGAAGGAGGCCACGTAGATGAAGCTCCGCTCATTCCACCGGCCGATGTCCAGCGCCCGCTCGCGGTTCTGCACGATGTTCTCCGCCGCGGCCGCCGGGTCCCGGGGGATCTGGAGGCTGGAGGCGAAGTCATTGGTGGTTCCCTGGGGGAGATAGCCCAGGGGCGGCGGGGCATCCAGCCGCATCAGGCCGGAGATCACCTCGTTGAGGGTGCCGTCGCCTCCGGCCGCCACCACCAGATCGTATCCGGCGCCCTCCCGGGCGGCGGTGTCGGCGGCGTCCCCGGGGGCGGAGGTCTCGTGGATCCGGATGAGGTAGCCCGCGCCGGAGAGGATGGCCAGCGCGTCGAACAGCGGGCCGTGGGGCTTGTTCCGCCCGGCCCGGGGATTGAGGATGAACAGCAGTTTCTTCGTTTTCAAGAGAGACACCTCCTGACTGGGATGGGCGGCCCCATCCAAAGCGATGTGAACCAGTATAGCACGCCGCCCCCGGAAATTCAATTCCGCAGGTGTGACGGAATTGTGAATGTTTCTCCCCCGGACAGGCTGTTTTTTTGCGAAAGCCCTTGCAATCCCCGGGGCGTTCGTGTACAATACAGCCTTGCAGGGCAAGCGTTACAAAAATAACAGGCTCTGTAAGGCTCCTTTTAAAATTGAATAGAGCCGAACATTTCTGTCGGGGCGGACAGTTTCCGCCCAACACTGACTCGAAATGAGCAGTGATGCAAAGGAGAGAACCATGAAGAAGAGGCTTTTGGCGCTCCTTCTTCTGACGGGCCTCCTGAGCGCCGCACTCACCGGTTGTGGAGGCGGCAGCACAGAGCAGGCGTCAGAGGACGGACAGACAGCGGGCGGCTCTACCGAGGCGCGGGTCCAGGCGAACGAGATCGTGGTGGGCATCGCGCAGGACCTGGACGAGAGTCTTGACCCCCACCTGGCAGTGGCGGCAGGAACCAAGGAAGTCATGTTCAACGTATTTGAGGGCCTGGTGAAACCCACGCCCGACGGAGACCTGATCCCCGCGGTAGCTGCCGACTACACAGTCTCTGAGGATCAGACCACATACACCTTTACCCTGCGGGAGGGTGTGAAGTTCCACAACGGGGACCCGGTAGAGATGCGGGATGTCACATATTCCATCGAACGCTGCGCCGATGATTCGGAGGGAACGCCTCTGATCCCGGCGCTTTCTGCTATTTCCAGCATGAATGCGGACTCGACCACGCTGACCATCACACTGGACCAGCCGGACAGCGAGTTTTTATCCTATCTGACCCTGGCCATCCTGCCGGAGGACTATACGGACCAGGCCACCGCCCCCGTGGGCACGGGGCCGTTCCAATTCGTATCCCGGGCAGCTCAGGACTCCATTGTTCTGGAGCGGTTCGACGACTACTGGGGCACCCCGGCCCAGCTGGACAAGGTGACCTTCCGGATCATCGAGAACGCGGACAGCCTGGTGATGAGCCTGCAGAGCGGAGCCATCGACATGTTCGCCCACCTGACCAGCACCCAGGCGGCCCAGCTGGGGGACGACTTCCAGGTGCTGGAGGGCACGATGAATCTGGTGCAGGCGCTGTACCTGAACAACGCCGTGGAGCCCTTCAACAATGAAAAGGTCCGGCAGGCCCTGTGCTACGCCGTGGACAAACAGCAGATCATCGACGTGGCCTTCGACGGGTACGGCAGCCCCATCGGCTCCAGTATGTACCCGGCGTTTCAGAAATATTTTGTGGAGGACCTGACAGACTATTACCCCTATGACCCGGAGCGGGCCAGGGAGCTGCTGGCGGAGGCTGGGTATCCCGACGGATTCTCCATGACCATCACCGTCCCCTCCAACTACCAGCCCCACATCGACACGGCCACCGTGCTGGTGGAGCAGCTGAAGGCCGTGGGCATCACCGCGGAGATCCAGCCCGTGGAGTGGGGCGCCTGGCTCAGCGAGGTCTACGGGAACCGCCAGTTCCAGTCCACCGTGGTGGGCGTGGACGCCTCCAACATGACCGCCCGGGCGCTGCTGGAGCGGTTCACCTCCACGGCGGACGACAACTTCATCAACTATCAGAACGCGGACTATGACGCCCTGTTCCAGCAGGCCCAGGCCACGGCCGATGACGCAGAGCAGACGGAGCTCTACAAGCAGATGGAGCGGAACCTGACGGAGCACGCCGCCAATGTCTACATCCAGGACCTGGCGGACCTGGTGGTTCTGCGGAACGGGCTGGAGGGATACCAGTTCTATCCCATCTATGTGATGGACCTGTCCACGGTCCACTACGCCCAGTAAATCCAATGCGCGGCAGGTGTGCTGCCGCTGCCCCGGAGGGGAGATGATGCCATGAAGTACGTATGCAAGCGGATTTTGATGCTGCTGGTCACCATGGTCATCGTCTCCCTTCTGGCGTTTGCGGCCTTTGAATTGATCCACGGCAGCGCGGCGGAGATCATGCTGGGCACCCAGGCCACGCCGGAGCGCGTGGCGGAGCTGGAGGCGGAGCTGGGGCTGGACCGCCCCTTCGCGGTGCGGTATTTGGAGTGGCTGGCGGGCTTTTTCACCGGGGACCTGGGGATTTCTTACAGTTACAGCCAGCCGCTGTGGGAGCTGATCGCCCCCAAGGTGGGGATCACCCTGTGCCTGAGCCTCCTCAGCTTCGTGCTGATCGCCGTGGTGTCCATTCCCCTGGGGCTGTGGGCCTCCCGCGGGCGCAGCAGGCTGGGGGACGCCGTGGGGACGGTGCTGGACCAGCTGTGCATGGCGGTGCCGCCGTTTTTCACCGGCATCCTGATCTCCTGGCTGTTCAGCATCACGCTCCACTGGTTTGTCCACGGCCAATTCCCGGATCTGGGGACGGATCCCGCCGGGGCGCTGGGATACCTGTTCTTCGCCGCCGCGGCCATCGCCATCCCCCGGATCGCCATGACCGTCCGGATGCTCCGCAGCACCATTCAGGGGGAGATGCGGCGGGACTATGTCCGCACCGCCATCTCCCGGGGCAATGACCGGGGGGCGGTCCTGCGGCGCCATGTGCTGCGCAACGCCCTGGTGCCTGTGGTGACCTTCCTGGCCCAGACCATGGCGGAGATCGTGGCGGCCGGCATCGTGGTGGAGCAGGTGTTCGCCATCCCGGGGCTGGGACGGCTGCTGGTGGCATCCATCTCCAACCGGGACTACCCCGTGGTGCAGGCCATCGTGGTGATCCTGGCCTTCTGGGTGGTGCTGGCAGGCACCGTGGCGGACATCGTCAATCAGCGGATCGACCCCCGCCTGCGGCTGGGAGGTGCGTCATGAAGCGGCGGATGAACGGATACCTGCTGGCCGGGCTCATTGTCACCGGCCTCATGGCGGCGCTGATCCTGGTCGGCCTGGTGTGGACGCCCTACGACCCGGACGCCCTACTGGCGGGGCCCAAGCTGGAGGGGCCCTCCCTGGCCCACTGGCTGGGGACCGACAGCTTCGGCCGGGACATCTTCAGCCGGGTGCTGCAGGGGGCGGGCACCACGTTCCTGATCGCCCTGAGCACCGTGGCCATCGGCGCGGTGTGCGGCACAGCGGCGGGCGCCCTCACGGGCTATTTCGGCGGCGTGGTGGACGAGATGCTGATGCGCCTGAATGACGCGCTGACCGCCTTTCCCAGCATCCTGCTGGCCCTGGTGCTCATCAGCATCCTGGGGCCGGGGAATAAATACAATGTGGTGATCGCCCTGGGGATCGTGTTCATCCCCAGCTTTGCCCGGGTGACCCGCACCGCCTTCGCGGCGCTGCGGGACGTGAACTATGTGAAGAGCGCCCGGCTGATGGGGGCCTCCAGCGGCCGCATCCTGGTGCGGCAGATCCTGCCCAACACCATGCAGGTGCTGCTGCCGGCCCTGACCATCGGCTTCAACAACGCGGTGCTGGCGGAGGCCTCCATGAGCTATCTGGGCATCGGCGTCACGCCGCCGGACGCCTCCCTGGGCTACATGCTCTCGGAGGCCCAGGGGATGCTGACCAGCGCCCCCTGGTACGCCCTGGGCACCGGCGGCGCCATCGTGCTGCTGATCTTCGGCGTGGGCCTCATCGGCGAGGGCCTGCAGCGCCGGAACGGGGAGGTGGCCTGATGCTGGAGATCCGAGATCTGCATGTGAAATTCCACACCCGGCAGCGGGAAGCCGTGGCCGGGGTGTCCCTCACCATCCACGATGGGGAGATCCTGGGGCTGGTGGGGGAGTCCGGCTCCGGCAAGTCCGTCACCGCCATGAGCGTGGCGGGGCTGCTGCCCCGGAAGCAGTGCGACTTCTCCGGGGAGATCCTGCTGGACGGCGTGGAGCTGCTCCACGCGGACCGCACGCTGCTGCGGAAGGTCCAGGGGAAAGACATCGGCGTGGTGTTCCAGGAGCCGATGAGCGCCATGGACCCTCTGATGCGCATCGGCCCCCAGGTGGAGGAGGTGCTGCGCATCCACACGGACCTGACCCGAGAGGCGCGGCGGGACCGGGCCCTGGCCGCCCTGGCGGCGGTGGAGCTGCCGGACCCGGCGGGGGTGTACCGGAAGTACCCCCACGAGCTCTCCGGCGGGATGCTGCAGCGGGCCATGATCGCCGCGGCCGTCGTGGCACGGCCCAGGCTGCTGCTGCTGGATGAGCCCACCACCGCCCTGGATGTGACCATTCAGGCCCAGATCCTGGCGCTGCTGAAAAAGCTGAACCGGGAGTCCGGCATCTCCATGCTGTTCATCTCCCACAACCTGAACGTGGTGCGGAAGCTCTGCACCCGCACGGCGGTGATGCAGCGGGGCGTGCTGGTGGAGGAGGGGGCTATCGAGACGGTGTTCCGCCATCCCCGGCATCCTTACACCCAGCGGCTGATCGCCGCCATCCCCACCCGGCACCGGAAGGAGGAGACGCCATGAGCGAACAGGAGCTGGTGCTCTCCGTCCGGCACGTCACCAGCGGCTACCGCGCCGGCGGCGTGTTTCGAAAGGGGCCCTATCAGGAGGTCCTCCACGACGTGACCTTTGACGTGCGCCATGGGGAGATCCTGGGTCTGGTGGGCGAGTCCGGCACCGGCAAGTCCACCCTGGCCAAGACCATCCTGGGCATTGTGAAGCCGGACCAGGGGGAAGTCATCCACTACACCAAGCGGCCCCAGATGATCTTCCAGGACCCCTATAGCGCCCTGAACCCGGCCTATACCGTGGCCTGGACCCTGGAGGAGCCCCTGCGGGTCTACGGCAAGTACGACGCCCCGGAGCGCAAGCGCCGGGTGCGGGAGATGCTGGACCGGGTGGGCCTGCCGGAGGAGTGCCTTGCCGCCAAGCCCGCGGAGCTCTCCGGCGGACAGCGCCAGCGGGTGTCCATCGCCGCGGCGCTGATCCAGCGGCCCCGGTTCCTCATTGCCGACGAGCCGGTGTCTGCCCTGGACGTGACCATCCAGGCCCAGATCCTGGCGCTGCTGCGGACGCTGCGGCAGGAGCTGGATTTGAGCTACCTCTTCATCTCCCACGACCTGAACGTGGTGTACCAGCTCTGCGACCGGGTGCTGGTGATGAAAGAGGGCCGCATCGTGGAGCAGGGAACAGTGGACGACATCTTCGACCACCCGCAACAAGACTATACCAAGCAGCTGCTGGCGGCAGCGGAGTGAGCATGACATTTTTGAGAGCCCATCGAAAACTGCACATCTGGCTGCTGGCGGACCTGATGCTGCTGGCGGCCTTCTGGATCGCCCGGGAGCATCGGGACTGGATGAACGCCTTGGCGGACCATGTGGTGCTGCCGCTGCGGCTGGCCCTGTCCAGCGTCACCTACCGGGTGTCCTTCTCCGTGATGGAGGTGCTGTACGCCCTGGCGGCTCTGGCGGCCATCGGGTATGTGGCCTGGAGCGTCGCGGCGGTGGTCCGGGCCGGGGGACGGCGGGCCTCCCGCGGCTATGCCGCGGCGGTGGGGGCGGTGTGCATCGGATTGACGGTATACCTGCTCTCCAGCTTCCTCTGGGGCGTCAGCTACTACACGGACACCTTTCAGGACAAATCCGGCGTCCGGGCGGAGGAGGTGTCTTTGCCGGATCTCACGGCAGTGACCGCCTGGTTCGCATCGAATCTCACGGAGACGGCAGATGAAGTGCCCCGGGATGCGGCCGGGCTGTTCGACGTCTCTCTGGACGACATCTTCGCGGACAGCACCGCCGTTTATGAGGGGGCGGAAGAGCTGTTCCCCTTCCTGGCGTTTGAGGACCGGGTGCCCAAGCGGATGTTCTTCTCCAAGGTCATGAGCGCCATGAACTTCACCGGCGTCTACTGCGCCTTCACCGGGGAGTCCAACATCAACGTGGACGCCCCCGCCTGCCTGATCCCCTCCACCATCGCCCATGAGCTGGCCCACCAGCGGGGGTTCGCCTCGGAGCAGGAGTGCAACTTCCTGGCCGTGCTGGCCTCCACCACCAGCGGAAATCCGGTGTACGCATACTCCGGCTGGCTGATGGGATACATCCACCTGGGCAATGCCCTGTACGGCGCGGACCGGGAGGCGTGGCAGGCCATCCGGGACACCCTGCCGGACACGGTGCGGGCGGATCTGGCATCCAACAATGCCTACTGGGCATCCTTCGAGGGGGCTGCGGCGGATGCCAGCCAGAAGGTGTACGACACGATTTTGAAGGGCTACGGCCAGGAGGACGGCATCCGCTCCTACGGGACGGTGGTGGACCTGCTGGTGGCCTATTACCGGGACACGGCCCGGACCAACGGATCGGAGGACTTGCCCACATGAACATTCTGGTGACCCTGGACCGCAACTACCTCCCGCCCCTGCGGGTGATGCTGGGCTCTCTGCTGCGGAATGATCCCCGTGAGACCTTTGACATCTACACCATCGGAGACGGCCTGCTGCCGGAGGACTGGGCGGCGCTGGAGGCGCTCTGCGCCGGCCGGGGGCGCATCCACCCGGTGGAGGTGCCGGCGGACCTGTTCGCCGACGCGCCGGTGGCCCGGTACTGGACCCGGGCCATGTACTACCGGCTGCTGGCGGCGGAGCTGCTGCCGCGGTCTCTGGACCGGGTGCTGTATCTGGACCCGGACATCCTGGTGATCAATCCCGTCCGGGCCCTGTATGACACGGACCTGGAGGGAGACCTGATGGCCGCCGCCACCCACACCGGGCTGCTGGCGGGCATCACAGACCCGGTGAACCGGCTGCGGCTGGAGAACTACGAGGCGGAGGCCTACTACAACTCCGGCGTGCTGGTGATGGATCTGTCCGCCATGCGGCGGGAGGTCCGGCCGGGGGACATCTTCGACTATGCCCGGGAGCACGCCGACATTCTGCTGCTGCCGGACCAGGACGTGCTCAACGGCCTGTACGGCGGGCAGATCCTGGGGGTGGACGACAGCCTGTGGAACTACGACGCCCGGCGGTTCGACCGCTACCTGCTGCTGAGCCAGGGGGAGCGGGACATGGACTGGGTGATGGACCATACATCCATCCTCCACTTCTGCGGCAAGCGCAAGCCCTGGAACCACAGCTATCAGGGCCGGTTCTCCGCCCTGTACAAGCACTACCAGCGGCTGGTGGAGCGGCGGTGAAGCGGCACCGATCCGCACGGCTGTCTTTTCGGGCGGCCGAGGGCGGCCGCCCCTGCCCGATGGAGAAAACGCCGGGATGACACAGAGATCAGCCCTGAAGGAAATCAAACAAGCGGTCCCGGGCTTTCGCCCGGGACCGCTTTTGTGCGTCGTGTCTTATTTCATCAGCTCGCACACCAGATCGGTGTAGCCGGAGGGATCCTCCAGCGGCAGGCCCGCGATCAGCAGGGCCTGGTCGTACAGCAGCGTGGCGTACTTCTTGGCCTTTTCCGGATCCGCCGTCACGGCGGCCTCCAGGGCCTGGAAAGCGGGGTGCTCCACATTCAGCTCCAGGATCCGCTCGGCACGGATGGCGCTGTCCGGCTGGACTGCCTGGAAGTACTTCTCCATTTCAAAGCTCAGGCCCTCCCCTGCCGTCAGGCACACGGGATGGGACTTCAGCCGGGCGCTGGCCTTGACCTCCTTCACCTGGTCTCCCAGGGTCTCCTTGACGAAGTCGAACACGGCCTTGTGGGCGTCGGCGGCCTCCTCGGCCTTCTTCTCGGCACCCTCCTCGATCTCCTGGTCCAGGACGGAGCGGAACTCCTTGTCCTGGAAGGTGTGGAGGATCTGGGCACAGAACTCGTCCACCTCCTCGGTGAAGTAGAGGATCTCCGTGCCGGACTCCCGCAGGCCCTCGGTCTGGGGCAGCTTGTCGATCTTCTCCAAACTCTCGCCGGCCGCGTAGTAGATGAACTTCTGGTCCTCCTTCATCCGGGAGACATACTCCGCCAGCGTGACGGGCTTCTTCTCCGTGGAGGAGTAGAACAGCAGCAGATCCTGCAACAGGTCCTTGTGGGCGCCGTATTCGCTGACCACGCCGTATTTGATCTGCCGGCCGAAGTTCTTCCAGAATTTCTCGTAGCCCTCCCGGTCGTCCTTCAGCAGCTTGGTAAGCTCGCTCTTGATCTTCTTCTCCAGATTGGCGGCGATGACCTTCAGCTGCCGGTCATGCTGGAGCAGCTCCCGGGAGATGTTCAGAGACAGGTCGGGAGAGTCCACCACGCCCCGGACGAAGCGGAAGTGCTCCGGCAGCAGGTCCGCGCACTTGTCCATGATGAGCACGCCGTTGGAGTACAGCTGCAGGCCCTTCTCATACTCCTTGGTGTAGTAGTCAAAGGGGGTGGCGCCGGGGATGAACAGCAGCGCCTTGTAGGTGACAGCGCCCTCGGCGGACACGGCGATGACCTTCTGGGGATCGGCGTAGTCGTGGAACTTGTCCCGGTAGAACTTGTTGTACTCCTCCGGCTTCACGCTGGACTTGCGCCGCTGCCAGATGGGCACCATGGAGTTCAGGGTCTCCTCTTCCTGATACGTCTCGTACTCCGGGTTGTCGTCGGGGCTGCCCGCCTTCCGGCGGGTCTTGGAGACCTCCATCCGGATGGGGAAGCGGATGTAGTCGGAATACTTCCGCACCAGCTCCTGAAGCCGCCAGGACTCCAGGAACTCGCTGTACTTCTCATCGTCGGTGTCCGGCTTGATGTGCATGATGATGTCGGTGCCCACACCTGGGCGCTCGCATTCGGTGATGGTGTAGCCGTCAGCGCCGGAGGATTGCCACATCCAGGCGGCGTCGGCGCCGTACTTCCTCGTCACCACGGTGATGTGGTCCGCCACCATGAAGGCGGAGTAGAAGCCCACGCCGAACTGGCCGATCACGTCGGTGTCCTTGGCGTCGTCCCCCACCTCCTGCTTGAATTTGTAGGAGCCGGAGGAGGCGATGACGCCCAGGTTGTTCTCCAGGTCCTCCTTGTCCATGCCGATGCCGTTGTCGGAGACGGTCAGGGTCCGGTGTTCCTTGTCCACCTTGATCTCGATCTTGAAGTCCTTGCGGCTCATGCCCACGGCGTCATCCGTCAGGGCCTGGTAGCACAGCTTGTCGCAGGCGTCGCTGGCGTTGGAGATGATCTCCCGCAGGAAGATCTCCTTGTGGGTGTAGATGGAGTTGACCATCAGGTCCAGCAGCCGCTTGGACTCCGCCTTGAATTGTCGTTTTGCCATGATGTTGCACTTCCTTTGGTGTTTTTTTCTGAACAAAAATCAGTATAGCACTTTGAACAAAACAAATAAATGACCAATTTGTAAA
>DWXY01000073.1 GCA_019118935.1 Candidatus Oscillibacter pullicola | reverse complement strand
CTCGCCTCCCATGTTCCAACGCGTCGGGCACGTCGTTCCTCTTTATTTTACCTCTCGTGGGAAAAATTGCAAGGGTTCTTTTCCGCCCGGCGGCAGACTCACGCCTCCCGGCAGAAGATGGGAACGCCGTCCTTCCAGGTCTCCAGTACCCGGATGTCCCGGAGCTCCTCCTGCGGCACCGCCAGAGGGTCCCGGTCCAGAATCACCAGATCCGCCCGCTTCCCCGGCGCCAGGGTGCCCTTGTCCTTCTCCTCAAAATACTGGTACGCAGCATGGACCGTCACCGCCTCCAGGGCTGTCCGGACGTCCACCCGCTCTTCCCGGCCCAGGACGCGGCCCTGCCGGGTCATCCGGTTCACGGCGCACCACACCGTCTCCAGCATATCGGGCCGGATCACCGGCGCATCCTGATGGAAGGTGAAGGGGATCCCCAGCTCCGCCGCCGAGCCGGCGGGGCTGATGGCCTCCGCCCGGCCGGGCCCCAGGTTTTCCAGATGGACGTCCCCCCAGTGGTACACGTGGGCCACGAAGAAAGAGGGGATCACCCCCAGCCGCTTCACCTCCGGCAGCTGGTCCCTGCCCAGCAGCTGGGCGTGGATCATCACCGGCCGCAGCGCCGCCAGATCCACGCCTTCCCGCGCCGCCGCAGCCAGCGCCGCCAGATACTGGGCGCAGGCGGCGTCCCCGTTACAGTGGGCCAGCAGCTGCATTCCCTCTGTCCCAGCCCGGCGGACCATGTCCAGCACCACTGCGTCCGTCAGGGTGCCGTAGCCCCGGTATTCCTGCTCCCCCTGATAGGGCCGCCGCAGCCAGGCGGTGCGTCCCTGGGGAGATCCGTCCAGAAACATCTTGTATCCGCCCAGCTTGAAGCGCCGGTGATACTGCCGGACGCTCTCCGGAAACGCCTGCCGGGCCGCCTCCGCTCCCTCCGGGTCTCCGTAGGCAACCACATCCAGCTTCAGGGACCCGTCGGCCAGCAGGGCCTGATACAGGGGCACCAGCTCCCGGCGCAGCAGCCCTTCCTGCACGGTGGTGATACCGTAGGAGGCGTACAAGTCTTGGGCCTCCCGGTAGGCCGCCAGAAACGACTCCAGCGGCATCATGGGCACCCGCTTCTGGAACTCCAGAAAGGCGTTTTCCTCCATGTAGCCGGTGAGGGTGCCGTTCTCCCGCCCGATGACGCCTCCGGCGGGGGCGGGCGTCTGCGCAGTGACCCCCAGCCGCTCCAGCGCCGCGGTGTTGAACACGCCCATGTGGCCGGACTGGTGGCAGATCACCACCGGGTTCTCCGGCGCCGCCGCATCCAGGCAGAGCCGGTCCGGGTGGCGCCGCTCCGAGAGCAGATTGTGGTCGTACCCCTGTGCCGTCACCCACTGCCCGGCGGGGATGCGCTCCCGCCGGATGTAGTCCCGGATCCGGTCCTGCATGTCCGCCCAGGAGGCGCAGCCCTCCAGAGACACCTGCAGAAACTGGTTGGCCACCGCCGTGAAGTGGCTGTGGGCGTCCAGAAACGCCGGCAGCAGCGTCCTGCCTGCCAGATCCACCCGGCGGACGTCGATTCCCGTCTGGTCCTCCACCGCCGCCCGGCTCCCCACGGCGGCGATCCGGCCGTTCCGCACCAGCAGGGCCTGGGCTGCAGGGCTGTTCCGCTCCAGAGTGCGGATGGTGCCGTTTTCAAAGAGAATGTCCATGCGATTCCTCCTTTTCTCCCAGTTTACCGCGGCAGGGCGCGTCCCATACCCCGGCGTGAAACTCCATGTGTAGGACAGTATGCCGCGAAAAGGCGTGAGCCCCGCTGCCCATGAAGCTGCGGCACATCTGAATGCTTGCCCCGCATCTGCATGGCAAAACAGGCCGCCCGGAGGGGCGGCCCGCTGGCTCAGTTCTTCAGGCTGTGGAGGGGCGCCGGGATGCGGCCGCCCCGGGCGATGAAGTCCGCGCTGGACTCCGGGTGCACCGGCATCACCGGGGCGCTGCCCAGGAGCCCGCCCATCTCGATCCGGTCCCCCACGCTCTTGCCGGGGGCCGGCAGCAGCCGGACGGCGGTGGTCTTGTTGTTCACCATGCCGATGGCCGCCTCGTCGGCGATGATGGCGGAAATGGTCTCCGCCGGGGTGTCGCCGGGGACGGCGATCATGTCCAGCCCCACGGAACAGACGCAGGTCATGGCCTCCAGCTTGTCCAGGCAGAGGGTCCCCGCCTCGGCGGCGGCGATCATGCCCTCGTCCTCGCTGACGGGGATGAAGGCGCCGGAGAGGCCGCCCACAGAGGAGGACGCCATGACGCCGCCCTTCTTCACCGCGTCGTTCAGCAGGGCCAGAGCCGCCGTGGTGCCGTGGGTGCCGCAGACCTCCAGGCCCATCTCCTCCAGGATCCGGGCCACGCTGTCTCCGATGGCCGGGGTAGGCGCCAGGGAGAGATCCACGATGCCGAAGGGGGTGTCCAGCCGGCGGCTGGCCTCCTGGGCCACCAGCTGGCCCATGCGGGTCACCCGGAAGGCGGTCTTCTTCACTGTCTCCGCCACCACGTCAAAGGGCTGGCCCTTCACCGCTTTCAAAGCAGTACATACCACGCCGGGGCCGGAGACGCCCACGTTGATGACCTTCTCCGCCTCTCCCACGCCGTGGAAGGCGCCGGCCATAAAGGGGTTGTCCTCCACGGCGTTGCAGAACACCACCAGCTTGGCGCAGCCCAGGCCGTCCCGGTCCGCAGTGGCGGCTGCGGTGTCCTTGACGATGCGGCCCATGAGCGCCACCGCGTCCATATTGATGCCCGCCCGGGTGGACCCCACGTTGACGGAGGAACACACCAGCTCCGTCCGGGCCAGAGCCTCCGGAATGGAGCGGATCAGCTTCTCATCCGCCTGGGTCATGCCCTTCTGCACCAGGGCGGAGTAGCCGCCGATGAAGTTGACGCCGCAGGTCTGGGCCGCCCGGTCCAGGGCCAGGGCAAAGGGCACATAGTCCTCCGTCTCACTGGCCCCGGCCACCAGGGCCATGGGGGTGACGGAGATGCGCTTGTTGACGATGGGGATGCCGAACTCCCGCTCGATGTCCTCGCCGGTCTTGACCAGCTTCTCCGCGTACCGGGTGATCTTGTCGTAGATCTTCTCACAGGCCCGCTCCGGGTCCGGATCGCAGCAGCTCAGCAGGGAGATGCCCATGGTGATGGTGCGGATGTCCAGGTGCTGCTGATCGATCATCTCAATGGTGGATAAAATTTCCTTCTGGTTCAGCATAACGTATCTCCCAACGTACAAATTCTCTCTAAGGAGCCCCCAAATCGGGAAAAGGGGCTAGGGGAAAACCTCCGGTTTGCACCGTTGCGGCATTGCGATCTTCAGCCCCATCAGGCCGCTGATCGCGCCGCTGCCTCGAAACCGGCTCGCTTGATCCGCCACAGGCGGCGCTTCGCCGCTTTCCCCCAGTTCTTTTGCCTCCGGCAAAAGAAGAATATGAAATCATTTTCGGCAGGGCGTGTACCTGCCGAAAATACTTTGACTCAAGCGCCTTGGGCGCGTTCACCAGTCCGCAGACTGGTGGTGGGGGATTTAAAGGGGGAGCCTGCTCCCCCTTTAGATCCTGTGCATGGCATCAAATATTTCCTCCCGCTGGATGCGGATAGAGATCTCCATCTTCTGCCCCAGCTGCTCCAGCAGGTCCCGCAGCTCGCCCACGGAGACCTTGGCCGCTCCCACGTCCACGGCCATGACCATGGTGAAGGAGCCCTGGAGGATCGTCTGGGAGATGTCCAGGATATTGACATTGTGCTCAGCCAGCAGGGCGCAGACGGCGGCGATGATGCCCACTTTATCCTGCCCCACGACGGTGACGATGGCGTTCATAGCGAAGTTCCTCCTCACGACCGCCCACCGGCAGGCCCGGCGGGACGGCATTCTCTTGTATACAGCGTCCGTATTGTACCACAGATGGGCGGGAAAGTAAATCCTCTCTCACCCAAGTGGATTGATGAACGGTCCCCAGCCCGGAGGCGTGAAGGTCAGCAGCATGTACAGCCCCGCCAGCAGCAGGGCCAGGGCCGCCCACAGCCCCGGATGCTTTCTCCCGTCCGGGCAGAAGGCCGTGCCCGCCGCCAGCAGCACCGCCCAGACCCCCAGGCTCGCCGCGCCATTTCCCCCGGCGGTCGCCAAGCCCCAGCACGCCGCCGTCATGACCAGTGGCGTCAGCACCGCCGCCGGCAGATCCCGCAGCAGCGGGCGGCGCTCCCTGCCCAGCCGGCCGGTCAGCACCCAGGCAGCAAGCAGCGGCCAGAAGGCCAGCTTGCTCAGCTCCCAGGGGCTGGGGCACTGGGGCACGAACGCGGCCGGCAGGCCGCTTTGCGCCGTGCCGTGGAGCAGCAGCAGCGCCAGGCCGCACACCACTGCCGCCAGATACCGCAGGGCAAAACGGTTGAAGGGATCTCTCATGGTTCGCCTCACCTCGCTCCACTGTATGCAGCGCGGCGGCGGGGCAGACCGGAAAACAGCGCAGGGCGCGCCGGTGGACGCGCCCTGCCGGGCCGATGCTCCAGGCGGGATCAGATCTCGCCGAAGAACTTGTCGTGGATGGCCCGGACCGCCCGGTTCACGTCCTCCTCATCCAGCAGGACGGAGACCCGGATCTCAGAGGTATTGATCATCTGGATGTTGATGCCCGCCTCATAGAGGGCCTCGAACATCCGGGCGGCCACGCCGCAGTTGCTCATGAGGCCCGCGCCCACAATGGAGACCTTGCCGATGCTCTCATCCGTCTCGATGTGGTCGAACTTCAGGGCCTCTTTATGTTCCTCCAGAATCTGCTGGGATTCCTCCAGGTCCTTCTTGTGGACCGTGAAGGTGATGTCCTTGGTGTCCTCCCGGCCGATGGACTGCAGGATGACGTCCACGTTGATGTTGTGCTTGCTCAGCAGGTCAAAGACCTGGAAGGCGACGCCGGGATTGTGCTGCAGGCCGATCAGGGCGACGCGGGCGATGCTGGTGTCCTTGGCGACACCGGCGATATTGGTTTTCTCCACTTTGGTGACCTCCTTGACTTTCGTGCCGGGCTTGCGCTCCAGGCTGGACACGACTTCCAAATTCACTCTGAACTTCTTGGCCAGCTCCACGCTGCGGTTGTGGAGCACCTGGGCCCCCTGCGACGCCAGCTCCAGCATCTCGTCGTAGGTGATCTCATCCAGTTTGCGGGCATTGGGGACGATGCGGGGGTCCGTGGTGTACACACCGTCCACGTCCGTGTAGATCTGGCACAGATCTGCCCGGAAGGCCGCCGCCAGCGCCACGGCGCTGGTGTCGGACCCGCCCCGGCCCAGGGTGGTCACGTCCCCGTTGCGGTCCACGCCCTGGAAGCCAGTGACGATCACGATCCGGTGCTGGTCCAGCTCGGACTGGATACGCTCGGCGTCGATCTTCTTGATCCTGGCGTCGGAGTGGACGGAGGTGGACTGGATCCCCACCTGCCAGGCCGCCAGGGATACGCAGGGCAGGCCCATGGCCTCCAGGGCCATGGCGCACAGGGCCACGGAGATCTGCTCCCCCGTGGAGAGCAGCATATCCATCTCCCGCTTGGAGGCGTGGGGGTTGATCTCCTCCGCCTTGGCAATGAGATCGTCTGTGGTGTCTCCCTGGGCGGAGAGGACCACGATCACGTCGTTCCCCGCCAGATAGGTCTCCGCAATGATGCCGGACACGTTGCGGATGCGCTTGGCGTCCTTCACGCTGGTGCCGCCGAATTTCTGTACGATCAAGCTCATGGCATTTCCTTCTTTAAATCAGAATCAAATCTCAAATCCCGGTTCCCGCCTGTTCCAGTATACACATCTTCCGGCGGTTTGGGACTTATCCCAACACCCGCAGGCGGGCCAGGACGCGCAGGCCATCGGCCTGCTTCCCGGCCTCGGCGCCGCTGATGCAGTCGGTGAGGAAGGCGGTCTCACCGCCGTCCTCGCTGAGGACCTCCACCTGGCCGAAGGCCGCGGCAGCGGCGCTGAGGCTGCCGTCGATGCGGAAGTAGTACCGGCTCCGAAGGGTCTGCGGGTCCTCGAAGCCCGCCGGGTCCGCCTCCCAGCCGATCTCCTCCCGGCGGGGGCTGGACTGAAGAGCCTCCATCACATCCGCCACGCAGGCGGAGGCGGTGGGCAGCTCCCCGGCCCCCTGGCCGTAAAACATCACCTCGCCGGTGGCGTTGCCCCGGACCACCACCGCGTTGAACACATCGTCCACGCTGGCCAGGGGCTGCTCTTCCGGGATCAGGTGGGGCGCCACGTAGGCGGTGCGGCCGCCGGGCAGGCGCACCGCCCGGCCCAGCAGCTTGATGCGGTAGCCCGCCCGCTGGGCGATCTTCACGTCCCGGAGAGACAGCCGGCTGATCCCCTCCATGGGCACGTCCGCCGGGTCCACCTGACGGCCGAAGGCCAGATCCGCCAGGATGCAGATCTTCCGCCCGGCGTCGACACCCTCCACGTCGGCGGTGGGGTCTGCCTCTGCGTAGCCCTTCTCCTGGGCCTCTTTCAGGGCGTCCGCAAAGGTGGCGCCGGCCCGGACCATCCGGGTGAGGATATAATTGGTGGTGCCGTTGAGGATGCCGTACACCTCGTCGATCCGGTTGGCGGCCATGCACTGGGTCAGGGGGTGCAGCACCGGGATGCCGCCGCCCACGCTGGCCTCGAACAAATAGTTCACGCCCCGCTTTTTGGCCAGGGCCAGCAGCTCCGCGCCCTTCTCCGCCACCAGCTGCTTGTTGGCGGTGACCACGTGCTTGCCGGCGTTCAGGGCCCGCTTCGTGTACTCGTAGGCCGCCTCCACGCCGCCGATGGTCTCCACCACCACCCGGATGGCTTCGTCCTCCTCGATCTTCGTGAAGTCGTCCGTCATCAGCTGGCGGTAGGGCCCGTCTTTGAAATGCCGCACCAGGACGGTCTTCACCTGGAGGGGCTCTCCCAGTTTTCGCTCGATCTGCCGGGCGTTTTCCGCCACCACCTTGGCCACGCCGGTGCCCACCGTGCCAAGGCCCATAATCGCAATCTGTATCATGCGTCCGTTTCCTCTCTCTTTATCCTGCCAGGACTTCTACCCGCACCACGCCGTCCACGGCGGCCACGTCCGCCATCAGCTTCTCCAGGGTCTCCGCCAGTCCGCTGGTCTCTGCGGAGATCGTCACCGCCGCGCAGCCGTTGGTGGGAATGCTCTGGTTGATGGTGAGGATGTTGGCCCCGGAAGTGGCAAACACGGACAGCACGCTGGAGAGCACGCCGGTGTTGTCCTTGAGCATACAGTAAAAGGTGATGATGTGCTCCGCCTTCATGTCGTTGAACGGCTGCACCGCATCCTTGTACTTGTAGAACGCGCTGCGGCTGATCCCCACCTGCTTCGTGGCGGCGCCCACGGTGTCCGCCTCGCCGGTCTGCATCATCCGCTTGGCCTCCGCCACCTTCACGAAGATCTCCGGCAGGGCGTTCGCGGCCACAATGTAATACTTGATCTCTCTCGCCATTTCGTCCGCCTCCTATGGCCATTTGTCTTTACACGCAAAGCATCTTACCATATTTCCGTAGGCAATGCAACCAAATTCGCCGAAATTCTTTTGACGAAAACAGGAAAAGTTCCCCCGGTTTTCTCCCCCTCGCCTGAGCAGAATGCCGGATAAAAACAGGCGCCCCGGTGAAAACCGGGGCGCCTGTATCCTGATCTCAGCCGATTCACTTCTCCGCCTGGAATACGGCCTTCATACCCTTGTAGGTCTCGTAGCAGTCCAGCTTGGACACCGTCTCAAAGGGCGCGTGCATGGACAGGACCGGCACGCCCGCGTCCAGCGTGGTGATGTTCCGGTTGGCCATATACATGGCCACGGTGCCGCCGCCGCCGGCGTCCACCTTGCCCAGCTCCGCGATCTGCCAGATGACCCCCGCCTCGTCAAAGAGGTTGCGGATATAGGCCACCGTCTCCGCGTCCGCGTCGGAGGCGCCGGACTTGCCCCGGGCGCCGGTGTACTTGCACAGGCCGATGCCGTAATTCAGATAGGCGGCGTTGCGCTTTTCGTACACGTCGGAGAAGTTGGGGTCGTAGGCCGCCGTCACGTCGGCGCTGAGGCAGAAGGACTTCTCGAAGCACACCCGCACAGCCGCGCCCTGGCTCTCGCACAGGTCCTCCATGAACGTGTCGAAGGCGGCGGACTGCATGCCCGTCACGCCGTCGGAGCCGATCTCCTCCTTGTCCGCCAGGACGCACACTGCCGTCTTGGCAGGGGTCCCCTCCAGGTCCAGCAGGGCCCGCAGGGCGGCATAGGCGCACACCCGGTCGTCGTGGCCGTAGGCGCCGATCATGCTGCGGTCCAGGCCGATGTCCGTGGCCTTCACCGCCGGCACCGCCTCCAGCTCCGCGGAGGTGAAGTCGTCCTCCGTGATGCCGTACTTGTCGTAGAGCAGCTTCATCACCGCCAGCTTCACCCGGCCGGACTCCTCGGCGTCCCCCATGGGCTCACTGCCCAGCAGCAGGTTCAGGGTCTCGGCGGGGATGGCCTCCGCCAGCGTCTTCTTGTTCTGCTCCGCGCCCAGGTGGGGCAGCAGGTCCGTGATCACCAGCCGGGGATCGCCCGCGTCCTCGCCGATGTTCACCTGCACGCTGGTGCCGTCCCGCAGGGCCACCACGCCGTGGAGCTCCAGGGGGATGGTGACCCACTGGTACTTGCGGATGCCGCCGTAGTAGTGGGTCTTGAAATAGGCCAGCTCCCCGTCCTCATACAGGGGGTTGGGCTTCAGGTCCAGGCGGGGGGAGTCGATGTGGGCGGCGGCGATCTGAACGCCCTCCGCCAGCGGCTTCTCCCCGATGTGGGCCAGCAGCACACTCTTGCCCCGGTTGCAGAGATAGACCTTGTCCCCCGGCTTCACCGCCGTGCCCCGGACATAGGGCCGGTAGCCGGCCTGCTCCGCCAGGCGGATGACCTCCGCCGCGCAGAGCCGCTCGGTCTTGCCGGTGTCCAGAAAGGCCTTGTAGTCCGTGCAGTACGATTCCATGGCGCCCCGCTCCGCCGCGTCCATCCGGTCGAAGCCGTTGCGGCGGCGGGAGAACAGCTGCTCCTTCAGCGCCTTAAATTCCTTGCTTTCCATGTGCTTTTTCCTCCTTGATGGTGTCGATCAGCCGCTGGAAGAACTCCCGGGCCTCCATTTCAAAGGCCGCGGCGGTATCGGCGGCGTTGTTCAGCTCACAGTCGCACTTGCCCCGGTAGTACTCGTCCGGCTGCTGGGCGGAGATCCGCAGGCGGGCGTACTGCTCCGTGATGTTGTCCCGGGCCATGATCCGCCGGACCCGCAGCTCCAGAGGCGCGGTGACGGCCACCGTCCGGTCGCACAGCTGGTCCAGCCCGCCCTCCAGCAGGTTGATGGCGTCGATGGCGAAGATCTTGCTCTCCGACGCTGCCAGGCGCCGCCGCACCTCCGGCACCAGATGGCGGGCCACAATGCCGTTGAGCTGCTCCAGCCGGTCCTTGTGGGAGAAGACCTCCTGGCCCAGCTTGCGCCGGTCCAGCTGGCCGGCGGCGTCAAAGGCGCCGGGGAAGGAAACACCGATCTCGTCCCGCAGGGGGGCGCAGGTCTCCAGCATTTCATGGTACAGGGCGTCGCAGTCGATGACCTCGCCGCCTAGGGACCGGATGGCCCGCAGGGCGCTGGACTTGCCCGCGCCGGTGCCGCCGGTGAGACCCAGCACCACCCGCTCGCTGTCCGCCTCCACCACATGGAAGCCGGCGGCCTTTTTCAGCCGGTTGCCGATGGCCAGCCCCAATCCCCGGTTGTCCGGGCACTGGGCGAAGATCTCCGTGACGCCGCTGGCATCAAAGGTCCGCAGGGCGTCGAACACCCGCTGGGCCTGGACCAGCTTGTCGCCCACAGGACCCAGGGTGTGGACCTCCTGCTCCCGAAACAGGTCCGCAAACTCCTCGAAGCAGATGACGCCGGAGGTGGGGCCCACCCGCCGCAGGATCTCCTGGGCGGACTTCTCCGGTGCGCCGGTGATGACGGTGACCGGCGCCTTGGGGGCGTAGTGGCGGTACTTCATGCCGGGGGCCTTGGGCTTCTCGCCCTCCGCCAGGGCGCCGTTGACGGCCTTGTCCACGTCGATCTTGCCGATGAGCCGCTCCAGGTCCTCCAGGGGCAGTCCGCCGGGACGCAGCAGCCGGGGCGGGTCGCAGGTCAGGTCCAGGATCGTGGACTCCACACCCACCGCACAGGGACCGCCGTCCACCACGCCGCTGATGCGGCCGTCCATGTCCTCCAGCACGTCCTGGGCCGTGGTGCAGCTGGGCCGGCCGGAGAGGTTGGCGCTGGGGGCCGCGATGGGGATGCCCGCCTCCCGGATGATGGCCAGGGTCACCGGGTGGTTGGGGCAGCGCACCGCCACCGTGTCCAGCCCGGCGGTGGTCTCGTCCGGGATGATGGGCCGCCGCTTCAGGATCATGGTCAGGGGGCCGGGCCAGAATTTCCGGGCCAGCACATAGCCCAGGGGCGGCACGTCGGCGCAGTACCGGGGCAGCCACTGGGCGCCGGTCACATGGATGATGAGGGGGTTGTCCTGGGGCCGGCCCTTGGCCTCGAAGATCCGCTTCACCGCGGCGCCATCCAGGGCGTTGGCCCCCAGGCCGTACACCGTCTCCGTGGGGATGCCCACCAGGCCGCCGTCCCGCAGGATCTTGGCCGCCGCGCCGATCTTGTCCTCGATCTCCTTCTGCTGGCCCTTGGTGTCCCGCAGGTCAAAATATCGTGTCTGCATATCTCTTCGCCTCTATCTCTCTTGGCCGGAGATCTCCCCGGCCTTATTGCTTACTCTTTCTGCGTCTCCAAAGGGCTTCCGCGGCGTTCCGGCAGGCTGCCGGAAGCGCGGCCCCCTCCGCGGCGCCGCTCTATCCGGGCCGCCGTACAGCTCCGTTTCACGGTTCCCCGCCGCCGCTCTTCAGCTTCTCCGCCTGGTCGGCGGTCACCAGGGCGTCGATGAGCTCGTCCAGGTCGCCGTCCAGGACCGCGTCGATCCGGTACAGCGTCAGGCCGATCCGGTGGTCCGTCACCCGGCCCTGGGGGAAGTTGTAGGTGCGGATCTTCTCGCTGCGGTCGCCGCTGCCCACCTGGCTCTTCCGCTCTCTGGCGATGTCGGCGTCCTGCTTCTCCCGCTCGATCTCATACAATCTTGACGCCAGAAGGCGCATGGCCTTGTCCCGGTTCTGGAACTGGCTGCGCTCCTGCTGGCACTCCACCACCAGGCCGGTGGGCCGGTGGATCAGCCGCACGGCGGAGGACGTCTTGTTCACGTGCTGGCCGCCGGCGCCGCTGGCCCGGTAGACCTGCATCTCGATGTCCGCCGGGTCCAGCTTCACGTCCACCGCCTCCGCCTCCGGCAGCACCGCCACCGTGGCGGCGGAGGTCTGGATGCGCCCGTTGGACTCCGTCACCGGCACCCGCTGGACCCGGTGGACGCCGCTCTCGAATTTCAGCCGGGACCAGGCGCCCTCGCCCTCGATGAGGACGCTGCACTCCTTCACGCCCCCCAGCTCCGTCTCGTTCAGTTCCACGGTGTCCGTCTTCCAGCCCCGGGCGGCGGCGTACATGGTGTACATCCGCAGCAGCGACGCGGCGAACAGCGCCGCCTCCTCGCCGCCGGTCCCGGCCCGGATCTCCAGGATGACGTTCTTCCGGTCGTTGGGGTCCTTGGGCAGCAACAGGAGCTTCAGCTCCTGCCGCAGCCGCTCCATCTCTTCCCGGGCGGCGGTCAGCTCCTCCTGGGCCAGCTCCCGCATCTCCGGGTCGGAGAGCAGCTCCTCCGCCGCGGCCCGGTCCGCCTCCGCCTGCCGGTAGGCCTGGTACGCCTCCGCCACCGGAGACAGGTCTTTCAGCTCGCGATTCACGGTCTTCAGCCGTTCCGCGTCACCGTAGACAGACGGGTCCGCCAGCTGGGCCTGCAGATCTTCATACCGCAGGGCCAGCTCCTTCAGTTTTTCCAGCATGGGGCATCTCCTCTCCCGTTGATTTCAGAAAAGGGTCTGCCGCTACTGCCCCTCCAGAAAAGCCCGGACCTGGCGGAGAAACTCCTCCTGCCAGAATGCCCAGCCCACGTCCCCGCTCCGCAGGGACACCGCCGCCCGGTGGCCGGCGGGCACACAGAGATCCATCTGGCGATAAACCTCCTGATACTGGGAGCCGCTGCTGCGGGTCAACACGTAGGCCGCGTTGCGGATCTCCCCGCCCCGCTCCTTCAGAAACGACCGCATGACGGCGCTGGACCGCCCGGCCCACACCGGCGTGCCCAGGATCACCAGGCGGTAGTCCCCCAGGGGGCGGGCCGTCTCCAACGGGGCCACGGGGCGGGTGTCCTTGCGCATGGCGTCCAGCCCGCAGCGCAGCCAGCCCCGCCAGCCGCTCCGGTCCGCGTCGTCCCGCAGCTCCGCCAGCTCCGCGTCCAGGGCGGCGGCGATCTCCTCCATGGCCTTCTTGGTGTTCCCCGTCCGGGAGTAATAGATACATAAGATGTCGCTCATCTGTTTCCTCCGTATCCGCTCAGTCAAACAGGAAGGTCTTCACCATGGCAAAGGCCTCCCGCAAATGGTAGTTGACCTCCAGATGGAGCCAGGGGATCGGCGCCGGGATACCGGCCACGTCTCCATAGCCCTGCCGCCGGGCAATCAGTTCCGACCGGGCCATGTGGAAGTCGTTGGTGACCACCGCCACAGTGTCCTCCGCCGGGTCCACCCCCGCCTCTTCCAGCAGGGGCCGGGAGCGGGCAAAGTTCTCCGCCGTGTTGGACGCCTGATCCTCTAAAATCAGGCGCTCCGGCTCCACGCCGTGCTCCGTGAGATAGTCGTACATGCACTGGGCCTCGCTGATCTCCTCGCCGTAGCCGGTGCCTCCGGTGAGGACTGCCGGGATGTCCGGGTGGGCTTCCAGATAGTCCAGCGCCTTGTCCAGCCGGGTCCGCAGGGACAGCGACGGCTCGGTGCCGTTGACCCCGGCCCCCAGGACGATGACGGCGTCCGCCGGCAGGGGTGTCCTGTCGCTGCGCCCCCGGTTGATGATAAAGACCTCCAGCCCCAGCAGCGCGGCCAGTCCCACCGCAAGGCAGCCGTAGAAGCCCCGGCGGACCAGCCGCCAGCGGTGATTTCCGGCGGCCAGGCGGTCCAGCAGCCAGGAGGCCGTCAGGAGCGCCGCTGCACCCAGCAGCAGAAAGCCGGAAAACCGGGTGCCAAGGCTCCGGACCAGCACCAGGACCAAGCCCAAAACGGCGCAGACTGCGGCCGCGGTCAGCCGACCCCGCCCTCTCCGGCGGCCCCGGTAGACGTCGCACCGGTACAGGGGCCGCCGCTTAGCCCTCTGCCTCTTCACTGAGCTGCTCCCACCTTTCGTACAGTGCGTCCAGCTCCGCCTGGGCGGCATCCTTCTGCCCCACCAGCTCGTTCAGCTTCTCATAGTCGCAGGCGGCGGCCTCCATGTCCGCCTCCAGGGCGGCGATGTGCTCCTCCGCCCTGGCGATGTCCCGCTCGCAGATGGTCAACTGCCGCCGGGCCGCCTGCTGGGCCTTGTTGCCTCGCTGGGGCCGCTCCGCGGCGGGCTTCTCCCGCTCCTTTTCCGGCCTTGGGGCGGCGGCTTTCTCCGCCTCCTCCTGGGCCTTCATCTGCCGGTACTGGGCAAAGCCGCAGGGGTAGTCGGTGATGGTGCCGTCTGCCAGCTCCCAGATCCGGGTGGCGAAGCGGTTGATGAAGTACCGGTCATGGCTGACGAACAGCAGCGTCCCGTCGTAGGCCTCCACCGCCTCCTCGATCCACTCCCGGGAGTCGATGTCCAGGTGGTTGGTGGGCTCGTCCAGGATCAGGAAGTTGATCTCGTCGTCCATCAGCATGCACAGCCGCAGGCGGCTCTGCTCCCCGCCGGAGAGCACCGACACAGGCTTGAACACGTCCTCGCCCCGGAAGTCATAGGCCGCCAGCCGGTTCCGGGCACTCTGGGCCGAAAGGCCTTTTTTGGCGGCCATCATGTTCTCCACCAGATTCCAGTCCGGGTGGTCGAAGCGGACGATCTGGGGCAGGTATGCCTCCTTCACCTGGGGGCCGGTCTTGATGCGGCCCTCGTCCGGGTACAACTCCCCTACGATCATCTTGATGAGGGTAGACTTGCCGGTGCCGTTGTCGCCGATGAGGGCGATGCGCTCGCCCCCCTCCACCTTCAGGCTGATGCCCTCAAACAGATGCTTGTCCCCGTAGGACTTGGACACGTTCCGGATCCCCAGCACCTCGTCCCCGTGGAACTCCGCGGAGGAGAACCGGGCGTCCATCTTCCGGGCCTTGGTGGGCTTGGCGGTGGTGCGCATCCGCTCGATGCGCTTTTCCATGGAGATGGCCCGGCGGTAGGTCTTGTCCATGCCCATGAAGGCCCACACCCGCAGCTGCTCCGCCGCCTTCTCCAGCTGCTGGATCTTGGCCTGCTCCTTTTCGTACTGCTTCATCCGCTCCTGGTAGCGGCGCTCCTTCTCCACGGCGTAGAAACTGTAATTCCCGCTGTAAAACTCCGCCTTGCCGTCCTGGATCTCGATGACCCGGGTGACGGTGCGGTCCAGGAAGTACCGGTCGTGGGAGATGGTGACCACCGTGCCCCGGAATCCCCGGATGTACTCCTCCAGCCACTCAGTGGCGTGGAGGTCCAGGTGGTTGGTGGGCTCGTCCAGCAGCAGGATGTCCGTGTCCTCCAGGATGAGGCGGCCCAGGTTCACCCGGGTCTTCTCCCCGCCGGAGAGGCTGTTGAAGAGCTGGGACCGCTGGCTCTCCGGAATGGACAGGCCGTTTGCGATCTTGTTCACCGCCACGTCGGTGTCGTAGCCGCCGAAGGCCTCGAACCGCTCGCTGAGAGTACCGTACCGCTTCAAAATGGCGGGATCGCTCTCCCCGGCGGCCATCCGGGCTTCCAGCGCCCGCATCTCCTCCGCCAGACTCTCCAGCCGGGCGAAGGCGGAGCGCAGCACGTCCTCCACCGTGTAACCGGCGGGGTAGACGGGGATCTGGGAGATCAAGCCCACCCGCCGGCCCTGGCCCACCACGACGGTGCCCTCATCATAGTCCAGCTCGCCGGTCAATATCTTGAACAGGGTGGTCTTGCCCGCGCCGTTGCGGCCCAGCAGACCCACCCGCTCCCCCTGGTCCACCTGAAAGGTGAGGCCGTCCAGCACGTTCTTCCCCACCTCAAAGGACTTCACCAGGTTGTTCACTTGAATCTCAATCATACGCTTGTTTCAACTGCTCCACGATCCAGCCGAAGTGCATGGCGTGGGACGCCTTCACCAGCATGGCGGTGTCGGTGCCCAGCTGCTCGGTCAATTCGTGGACGGCCTCCTCCTTGGTGGCAAAATGGGTGACGGAGCCGCCGCTCTGGGCGGCGCCGTCGGCGATCTTCTCCGCCTTGGCGCCGATGGCCACCACCTCGTCGATGCCCAGCATGGCGGCCAGGGCGCCCATGTTGTAGTGGGCCTGGTCCGTCAGATCCCCCAGCTCTCCCATGTCCCCCAGCACGGCCACCTTCCGGCCGCACTCAGTCTTGGCCAGGATCTCCAGGGCCGCAGTGACGGACTGGGGATTGGCGTTGTAGCAGTCGTCCAGCACCAGCCGCCCGTCCCGCAGGCGAAGCACCCGCATCCGGGATCCGGCGGGCTCATACGAAGCCACGCCCCGGGTGATCTCCTCCGCGGAAAGGCCCAGCTCCTCTCCCACCGCCACGGCGATGGCGGCGGAGTAGGCCATGTGCTCTCCCGGCGCGGGGATGGTCAGGTGATAGGTGTCCCGGGGGGACACGACGGTGCAGGTGATGCCCGCCACGCCGTGGTCGGCCATGTCCGTCACCCGGACGGCGCAGTGCTCCGACCGGCCGCAGCGGACGGTCCGGAAGGGCAGGTCCAGGGTGTTCAGCAGGGCGTCGTCCCCGTTCAGCACCGCCAGCCCCTCCGGCTTCAGGTTCTCAAAGATCTCGCTTTTGGCCTTCAGGATCCCCTCCCGGCTGCCCAGATGCTCGATATGGGCGTCGCCGATGTTGGAGATGACGGCGATGTCCGGCCGCACCATCTCCCCCAGATAGCGGATCTCCCCGAAGTGGTTCATGCCGGTCTCGATCACCGCCGCCTGATGCTCCGGCCCCAGGCCCAGCAGGGTCAGGGGCGTGCCGATGTCGTTGTTGAAGTTCTCCGGCGTCTTCAGCACCCGGAGCTTCGCCCCCAGCACCGCCGCCAGCATCTCCTTTGTGGTGGTCTTGCCCACGCTGCCGGTGACCTGGACAAAGGGGATGGCGAACCGGTCCCGGTAGGCGGACGCCAGGGCCCGCAGGGCCAGCCGGGTGTCCGCCACCTGGATATAGAACTTGTCTGGCCGCAGCGTCTCCGGCCTCCGGGCGCACAGGCACCCGGAGGCTCCCGCGTCCAGGGCCTTGTCGATGAAGTCATGGCCGTCGAACCGCTCCCCCACCCAGGGCAGGAACAGGCAGCCGGGGGCAATCTTCCGGCTGTCGGTGCACACAGCGGTGACGGGGGCCGCCCCCTCCCGGGGGTTCAGCCAGGTGCCGTCCACAGCGGATACGATCTCAGGAATGGTCATTGGCTGCATGCAGTTCACCCTCTCCTCTTCACGTCGCAGGAGAGCCGCACGATCTCCTCGCAGAGCTGGTCGTAGCTCATGCCCACGGCGGCGGCCTCCTTGGGGACAAAGCTGTTGGGGGTCATGCCCGGCAGGGAGTTGGCCTCCAGCACCCACAGCTTTCCGTCTTTGTCCAGAATCATGTCCGTGCGGGAGTAGACCTCCAACCCCAACGCCCGGTGGGTCCGCAGGGCCAGCTCGCCGGCGGCCTGCATCACCGCGGGCGGCACATCGGCCGGACAGGTCTCCACCGCCGCGCCGACCTGGTACTTGGCCACGTAGTCAAATTCCTTTCCGGCGGGCACGGTCTCCACCGCCGGCAGCCAGCGGTCCCCCAGGACCGCCACCGTCAGTTCCCGGCCGTAGATCCGCTCCTCCGCCAGGACCTTGGCGCCGTAGCGCAGCACCTCCTCCAGGGCCCGCTTCAGCTCCGTCCGGTCCTCCGGTAAGTACACGCCCAGGGACGACCCGCCCCCGATGGTCTTGATGACGCAGGGCATAGGCAGCGTCCGGGCCAGGGTCTCCGCCTCATCCGGCCCATAGGACAGCAGCCGCCACTTGGGGGTGGGGATGCCGCATGCGTCCAGGATCTGCTTGGAAACCGCCTTGTCCATGGCGACGGCGGAGGCCAGATGACCCGCGCCGGTGTAGGGCACGCCCAGCAGATCCAGGGTAGCCTGGATGCGTCCGTCCTCCCCGTCCATGCCGTGGAGGCCCAGGAACACCAGGTCCGCCTTCCGGCAGATGTCCAGCACGTGGGGGCCGATGTGGCTGGGGCCCTGGTCCTTCCGGCCGCGCTTCACCGCCTCCAGGTCCGGCGCCTCCACCTCGATCTTCGCGTCGGGGCACAGGCCGTCTGGCGCGTCAAACAGGGTCTCCAGGTCCGCCGGGACCTCCTCCAGTCCCAGGAACAGATCCACCAGGATGGCCCGATGGCCGTTTTCCCGCAGGGCGCGGCACACGCCGGTGCCCGTCACCAGGGAGACCGCCCGCTCTGTGGAGATTCCCCCCGCCAATACAACGATCTTCATGCTCGTTTCCAGTCCCTTCTATCTTGACTGCTCTCCGATAGGTAGTCATAATCATCCTATTTTAATGTTCCATAGTTTAGCACAAACCGCCCCCAAATACAACTGTTAAAACGCCGCAGGCCCTCCGAAAAAGCGCCCGCGCTTTTTCGGAGGGCTGTTTGTTCTGCCGGAAATTTCCGGCTCAGAGGAGCCAGTCGAAGAGGCCGGCCGGCTCTCCCTCCAGCAGGGTGCCGGCGGCGGAGAGCATCTGGGCCGCGTCCGCCCGAGTGACGGTCTCTCCCATGGCGGCGCTGCCGAAGCTGCCTGCGGCGAGGACGCTGACCGCCTCCATGTTCCCCACGGCCTGGGCCGCCCAGGAGGGCACTGCCTCCCGGTCCGCGTACCAGCTGGCCAGATCCACATCCTCCACCGCCAGGACGCGGTTGAGCACGGTGGCCGCCTCATTGAAGGTGATGGGCTCGTCTCCCTGGAAGGCCACGCCCTCCGCTGTGGAGACGCCCTGAATGATGCCGTCCGCCACGCCGGCCGCGGCATAGGCCTTGGCCCAGGTGGGGATGGCCGCGTCGTCGCAGAAGCCGGTCATGGTGACGGCGGTGGGCTCGTCCCCGGCGGTCTCCATCACCATGGCCAGAAACTCGCTGCGGGAGACGGGCTTGTCCGGCTCAAAGTAGTACTGGTCTCCGATCTTGGCGCCGGTGAAAATCCCCGCCTCCGCCAGGTCCTGCGCGGCCACCGCGGCGGCGCTGTCCGCCGTGTCCGCATAGGTGACGCCGGACTTGGCCTTCTCAATGGTGACGCTCACCGTGGCGGGCTGGGACACGCGCCCGGCGCTGTCGGTGGCGGTGTAGGTGAAGCTGTCGCTCCCGGTGGAATCCCCCTCCGGGGTGTAGGTGAAGCTGGCGCCGTCAATCTGGACGGTGCCCTTTTTCGGCTCTTTCTCCACGGCGAAGGTCAGGTCCTCTCCCTCGCCGCCCGTGGCCAGGAACTGGGCGTGATAGGGAATGCCCCGGTAGGTGCGGATCTCCAGCGCCTGGGCCGTGGGGATCCCCTCTGCCGGCTGGGCCTTCTCCTTGCCGCCGAACAGGGCGGCGGCGTTGACGGACAGGGTCAGGACTACCGCCAGGCACAGGGCGGCGGCGCGTTTCATCAGTTGGGTCTTCAAGGCGATCATACCTCCTGTATTGAATTGGGTGCACCGCTAGTTTCTTCCCGCCCGCCGGAAATATGCAGAAAAACACGGCCGGAGCGCGCTCCGGCCGTGTTTGGGAGATCCTTCTGCTCACCCCAGAGGCCTGCCCGGACGGCGGACCACGGGGGATCGCTTTTTGATGCCGGACACCACGCCCATGGCGGCGTACAGAGTCAGCAGCGAGGACCCGCCGTAGCTGAAGAACGGCAGGGTCAGGCCGATCACGGGCATCACAAACAGGCACATGCCGATGTTCACCACAGTCTGGAAGATCAGCATGGCCGCCACGCCCACACAGACATAGCAGTGGAAGGGCGTCTCAGTCCGGCGGGCCACCAGCAGCACCCGGATGATGATGGCCGCCAGCAGGGCGATCACCGCAAGACAGCCGATCATCCCCAGCTCCTCTCCGCAGACACAGAAGATGAAGTCCGTGTGCCGGGCCGGCAGGGACCCCTCCCCCGCATGGGTCTGGGTGCCCTGCATGTATCCCTGGCCGAAGAGGCCGCCGGAACCCAGGGCCAGCAGGCCCCGGGTCTGCTGCCAGCCTGCCCCCAGGGTGTCATAGGAGTGGTCAAACAGGACCCGGAAGCGGTTGATCATATAGTCCGGCATCAGGCCCAGGGCCACTGAGGCGGCAATGGCCGCCCCGCTGCCGGCGAACAGCAGGGCGAACCACCGCAGAGCGAAGCCCGCCACAAAGGCCATGCACAGAAAGATGAAGAAAAACGTCAGGCCGTTGCCCATGTCCCCGGAAATCCCCACATACCACCCCATCAGGGCGATGGTGTGCCCCGCCACCATCAGGGCGGAGGGGAAGGACTTCAGATCCCGCTTCACCTCCCGCAGCCACTCCAGCTGCTTGGCCAGCAGCAGGGTGAAGGTGATCTTCACCACCTCCGCCGGGCCGATGCTGAAGGGGAGGAAGGGAAATTTCAGCCACGCGGTGTTGCCCGTGTTGTCCGAGACGCCGAAGGGTGTCAGCAGCAGGGCGATGAACACGACGTTGAAGGCCACAAGCCACTTCCACCGCCGCATCAGCCGCTCCAGGTCCACCATGGACATGAAGATATAGGCGCAGATGCCCAGCACCATGGCCGCCCCCTGGACGCCCACATACCGCAGGATGCCCCCGGTGCCCAGATACCGGGTGGCGCTGGCGATCAGCGCCATGCCGTACAGGGTGGCGGCGCAGCAGAGCCCCAGCAGCACCAGGTCGGCCTGCTGGATGAAGTCTGCCAGAATGGCTTTCAGTCGGTTCCACATGGGCGTTTCCATTTCCTCCGGGGCAGAATTTGACGAATGCAGTATACCACAAATGAAAAGATGTGTAAACGCCGCAAATTTGTTTTTACAGACTGTTCAAAATATGGTATACTGAATCGGATTTGGAAATGTTACTGGAAAGGAGCGCTGCTTCGTGGAGTATATTTCCCACAGCGAGGCGGAGACGGAGGCCCTGGGCGAACAGCTGGCCGCCGCCCTCTCCCCCGGCGCCGTGGTGGCCTATCGGGGCGGTCTGGGTATGGGCAAGACCGCCTTTACCCGTGGCCTTGCCCGGGGCCTTGGCTGCCGGGGCCGGGTCACCAGCCCCACGTTCACCATCGTCAATGAGTACGAGGGGGCCGTCCCCCTGTTCCACTTCGATATGTACCGTCTGGAAGGCGCGGAGGACCTGTTCGACATCGGGTGGGAGGACTACCTGACCCGCGGCGGCGTCTGCGCTGTGGAGTGGAGCGAACAGGTGGCGGACGCCCTGCCGGAGGATGCCGTCACCGTCACTCTGGCCCGCCATCCGGAACACGATGACTGGCGGATCATCACTGTGGAGGGAGGGAGCGCCCTATGAGAATTCTGGCCCTGGAGACCTCCGCCAAGGCGGTCTCCGCCGCCGTGACGGAGGACGGCAAGGTCCTCTGCTCCGGCTATCAGGATACAGGCCTCACCCACAGCCGGACTCTGATGCCCATTGTGGAGGCCATGCTGAAAAACACCGGCCTCACGGTCCAGGACTGTGACGCTGTGGCGGTGGCGGCGGGCCCCGGCTCCTTCACCGGCATCCGCATCGGCGTCTCCGCCGCCAAGGGACTGGCCTTCGCCGCGGACAAGCCCTGCGCGGCGGTCTCCACCCTGGAGGCCATGGCCCGGAACGTGGCCCACATGGACGCCCTGGTGGTCTGCGCCATGGACGCCCGCCGCAGCCAGATCTACAATGCCCTCTTCACCGCCGAACACGGCCGTCTGACCCGCCGGACGCCGGACCGGGCCATCGGCCTGGCGGAGTTGGCGGAGGAGCTGCGGGGAGACCCGCTGCCCCTGGTGGTCGTGGGGGACGGCGCCGTCCTCTGTGAGAAGGCGCTGACAGAGGCGGGTCTTCCCTGCCGCCTGGCGCCGCCCCACCTGGTGATGCAGAACGCCATGTCCGTGGCCCTGTGCGCCGAGGACCTGGCCCGGGCGGGCAAGCTGGTCTCCGCCCAGGAACTGCTGCCCGTCTATCTGCGTCCTCCCCAGGCTCAGCGGCTGCGGCAGCCGCCCCAGGTCTGAGGGAACGGTTTACATCAAGGATATCAGAGAAAAGGAGTATATAAGTATGAGCGGCAAAGTGCATGTGATGGACCACCCCCTGGTGGCCCACAAGCTGACCATTCTGCGGGACAAGGACACCAGCGTCAAGGATTTCCGGGAGATCGTCTCCGAGATTGGGATGCTGATCACCTATGAGGCCACCCGGGATCTGCCCCTGACCACGAAAGAGGTGGAGACCCCTATCTGCAAGACCATCGCCCCCACCCTGAAGGGCAAGAAGTTCGCCGTGGTGCCCATCCTCCGGGCGGGCCTGGGGCTGGTGGACGGCGTGCTGCGGATGGTGCCCTCTGCCCGTGTGGGCCACATCGGCATGTTCCGGGATGAGGAGACGCTGGAGCCCCATGTCTACTTCTGCAAGATGCCCAAGGACATCGCGGAGCGGGACATCATGATCGTGGATCCGATGCTGGCCACCGGCGGCAGCGCCGAAGCCGCCATCACGGAAATGAAGAAGCGGGGCTGCAGAAACATCAAGCTGATGGTCCTGCTGGCCGCGCCGGAGGGGATCGAGCGCATCCAGAAGGCCCATCCGGACGTGGATATCTACTGCGGCGCCGTGGACGACCATCTGAACGAGCACGGCTATATCGTCCCCGGTCTGGGCGATGCCGGCGACCGCATCTTCGGCACGAAGTAAATCCCGTTTCCGAGGGCGGCCTGCGGACTGGCAGAAAGGAAGAGTCGCCATGCGCACATTCAGGCATCGCTTCGGCAAATGGCAGGCTGCGATCTGCCTGGCGCTGATTCTCTGCGCCGCGCTGGTCATCGCCCGCTCCCTGAAATTCAGTTCCCGGGTGGATGTGACGCTCCCGGCGGTCCTGTGGGAGGGCGGTGAGGCGGCAGCCGTGAACACCACCCTGCATTTCCACGGAGAGCTGGTCAAGCAGTGGGGGCAGGATGACAGCTTCAGCGGCTATCTGGAGCTGGAGGACCAGCCCTTCACCTCTGAGGAAGCCAACAGGGTCATGCTGACCATGGCCCACGAGGGCGGCGGTCTCAACCGGGGCCTGCTCGAATACGGAAAGTTCCCCGCCCACACGCTTTTCGGGGAGCTGTACACAGACCGGGAGTACGAGCGGTTCTTCCTGTTCCCCTTTGAGCAGGTGCCCAGCAAAGTCGATGGGACGGCATCATACCAGCCGGATACCTCCGTCTATGTGGCCCCGGCAGCGTCCCTGGACGAGGCAAAATCCCTGCTGGAGTCGTACGGCCTGATGGCGTCGCACGGCCTTCCGATACCGGATGAAATCCCGCAGTGAACCGCGTCAGTGTTCCAATTGCACAGATTCCAAAAGCCGCCCGGCGGAGCTTCCGCCGGGCGGCTCTCGTTTTCAGCCAAGTCCCTTTTCCGCGATATGTCACAGCACATACAGATATACCGCCAGATAGTGGAAAAAAGACCCCGCCAGAATCAGCAGGTGGAACAGTTCGTGGAAGGTCCACTCCGCCGAGATGTTGGGCTTCTTGACGGCGTAGAACACCGCTCCCACCGAGTAGCAGATCCCGCCCAGGGCCACCAGCGTCAGGCAGGGCTGGTCCAGAGCGGCGAAGTCCTTTGCCACAAACACCACGGACCATCCCATGATGAGATACACCGCTGTGGACAGCATCCGCGGCGCGTTGATCCACAGCATCTTCGCCAGCACCCCCACCAGGGCTACGCCCCAGAGGATCAGGCAGAATTGTGTCCCCCTGGGCTGGGGCAGCAGCACCACGCAGAAGGGCGTGTAGCTGCCGGCGATCAGCACATAGATCATGCTGTGGTCCATTTTCCGCAGCACCCGCTTCACCCCGCCGCTGGCGGCAGTGCCGGGATAGTAGTGATAGATGGCGCTGGCGGCATACAGCGCCGCCATGGACAGGCAGAAGCACAGGGCCGCCGCTACCGCCGGTATGGCCGCATCCGTCCAGACGCCCCGGAGCAGATACAGCAGTCCGCCCCCCAGGGCGGCCACCGCGCCGAGCGCGTGGGTTTCACAGCTGATGGGGTCCTGGGCCTTTGCAAACAGTTTGCGCATGGAATGGTCTCTCCTTCTTGAAATCCGGCATCATGCCGTCCGCATCGTATAATGTGGTTTTTAATATTATATTATGCGATTTTATTTTTTATTTCAAGTAGTTTTTGTAAATTTTCTGTTTCTATTCCATTCTGCGCAAAAAAGCGGACGCCCAGGTATAAGCGCCAAATAAACGCATGATTTGATGCCTCCAAGGAAGCGGCAAGATCGTAGACCTGCAAACTCTCAAGAAACCTTGATAGTTCTCCGAACTTCTCACGCGGAAAGGAGCCGGAGGATGAGGCCGTGGAATTTAAAATATCAGGCGAAACT